>NZ_MJIR01000070.1:0-9213 GCF_001878835.1 Microbacterium sp. AR7-10
GCACGACCGAGATGGTCGCGAGCGCGACCTCGACCGCCAGCATCGCGATCAGCGCCAGCGCCCCGATCCAGTACAGCTCGACGACGTTGCCGACCTCGCCGGAGGCCGCGTAGTCGGTGGTGCTCGTCGGCGCTTCGGGCAGGTCGATCTCGGCATCCGCCGCCCTGGCCCGGTACTCGATGCCGAGCTGCTCCGACACCCGGCGCAGGTTGTCTTCATCGATCACCGACCGGGCGGGCTGTCCCTGGTACTCGATGTATCCACCGCTCTCCGAGCCCTGGCCGGTCGTCTTCCGCATCGGCCCGCCCTCGGCGGTGCCGTAGCCCAGCACCGCCCCGCCGTCGACGTACTTCGCGCTCGAGGCGAACGACTCCGGCTCGCTCGACGCCGTCTGCTCGCCGTCGCCGAGGTAGAACACCATGCGCCCTCGCTCGGGCGACGCCTCCGCCGCAGCCGCGAGCGTGTCGGCCAGCATCCGGTTCGCGATGCCGATCGACGATCCGCGCGACTGATCGGTCACCTCGGGCCGCAGCACGTCGAGCGATGAGATGAGCGCGGTCGCATCCGTCGTCAGCGGCAGACGCAGCTGCGCGGCCGCGTCGAAGCTGATCAGCGCGAACCGCGCCCCCGGGTACTCGTCGACGATGGCCTGCACGTCGGCGCGGATGCCGTCGATGCGGGGGCGGTCACCTGCCCAGTCCTCGGCGACGATGCTCGCCGTCGTGTCGACGACGATCACGACATCGGTGTCGGTGGCGAGGGTCTCCGAGGTGCCGCCGGGGATGCCGGGCCGCAGCAGCATGATGAAGACGACGACGATCATGCCCAGGCGCAGCGCCCACAGCCCGCGCGAGGGCCCTCTCACGAGTGCGCGCACGACGAAGAACGCCGGCACCGCGCACAGCAGCGCGAGCAGGATCGGATGCAGGACGGGCTGGAGGATCACGGGCGCCTCCCTCCGGCATCCCGAACCACGCTCAGCAGCAGGACGAAGCCGAGCACCGCCACGAGCATCAGCGAAATCCACAGGTTCGGGCTGTCCACCAGGATCACCTGCGCCTGACCCTTCAGCGTCGTCGCCTCCTGCTTCTGGATCTCGGCGATGATGTCGCCCACGGTGGTGGTCGCCCGCAGCGCGTACGACTGCCCGCCGGTGAGTGCCGCCGCGTCGGCCAGCTGCGCGCTGACCTGCGCGTCCTTGCCCTGCACCGGGTTGAGGGCGAAGACGCGCACGCGCTGCGCCTTCGCGTACTGCGCCGCCTCGTCGAGCGTGAGGATCGACGCGCCCGCGAGCTCGTTGTCGGTCGCGAGGATGACCGACCGGCTGCGCTCATCGTCCTGGTGGTCGAAGCGCATGGTGCACGCGGCGAGCCCGTCGCCGATCAGCGATGCACCCGGGCCGTTGAGCGTGCCGACCCAGTGCTCGGGCGTCTCATCGACGTAGTCGAAGCTGCCGCGCACGTTCTGAAGCTGCTCCTTCACGAACGCGTAGTCGTCGGTGAGGGGGAACACCTGCACGGGCGAGCTGTTGAAGATGGTCAGTCCGATCCGCTCGCCCTCGAACCCCTTCAGCAGCTCTTCGAAGACGCTGAGCACCTCGACGTCGACGTCCGACATCGAGCCCGACACGTCGAGGCAGAGCATGATGTCGCGGCTGGCGTTCACCGGCTGCACGGTCTTCGGCGCCATCGGACGGGCTGCGACGACACCGCCGAGCAGCACGGCGATCGCGCCGAGCGCGACGATGCCGGACAGCAGCGCCGTCCGCCGCCGCACTGCGGCGCGGAACGAGGGCAGCGCGCGCAGTCGCTCCGCGCGCGAGACCAGTGCGGCCGGCCGGGCGTCGGCTCGTCGGCCCGAGCGGATGCCGATGACCGCGCCCACCGCGACGGCTGCGACGAGCACACCGAGGGCGACCAGCGGCATCCACCAGATGTTCAGTGTCACGTCGTCACCCCTCAGTGCCAGCTCGTGACGACGGTGCGCGCGGCGTCGGCGCCGTAGACCGGATCGATCGCAGGTCCGCGCTGGAAGATGCTCGGGTAGTAGTGCCGGCGGATCGCGTCGATGAGGGCGGGATCGACGCCGCGAGCGACGAGGTCGTCGAGCGCGAGCACCGGAGCCTCGAGCCCGGAGTACTCGTTGACGAACGCGCGCACGGTGCGGCTCAGCTCGAGATTCGCCTGTCGCGGCGTCATATGCCCCGAGCGGTATGCGTCTTCGATGCGCTGGACGTCGGCCAGGTACTCCCCGCGCAGCTGATCGAGGACCGCCGCTGCCGGCGGTGCGAGTGCGGCCTCTCCCGGCAGGGTGATGCTCTGCCTCGGCCTGGTCAGCGCGATCAGCAGCCAGGCGCCGCCGGCGAGCAGCAGCAGGATGCCGATCGCCAGCACGAGCCAGCCCCAGCCGTACTGAGCGGGCGGATACAGCTCATCAGGTGCGGGCATGCGACCTCCTGTTGAGCATGGCGAGCAGCGTGGGCACCGCCGCGCTCTGCGCGCCGAACTCGGCGTGCGCGATCTCGAGCCGTCGCAGCGTGGCATCGCGCGCGGCGGTGTGGGCCGCCTCGTCGGCGGCCAGCTCGGCCATCACCTCCACGTCGCCTTGCACGAAGTCGGGAATGGTCCAGCCGCTGTCGACGTCGCGTCGGTGCGTGCCCGCGCTGCCCCGCCGGATGACGGGGTCGGCGTCGCGCACGGTCATCCAGAGCACATCGTGCTGCACGGTGAGCCGGCGCAGCAGGCCCTCGGTGTCGGGCGTCAGCGGCGCCTCGTCGGTGACGAGCACGACGATCATGCGCCGTGCGATGTTGCGCGCGGTGTAGCGCAGCAGGGCATCCCGATCCCCCGCCGCCGTGCTGGAGTCGATCGCCGCGCTCACCGTGCGCAGCGCGTGCTCGAGGGCGCCCTCGCTGCTGCCGGTCGCCAGCCGTCGCACGCGAGCGCTGTCGCCGTAGACGACGGAGAAGTCGTCACCGTGACGCACGGTGAGGAAGCCGAGGGCACCGGTCAGCAGCACGGCGAGATCGCGCTTGCCGCCCTCGTCCTCCGCGAGCGCGCGCATGCCGCGACCGGTGTCGACGAGGAACAGCACCGTGTGCTTGCGGGTGGCCTTGGTGCGCTTGATCAGCGGCTCGCCGTGACGGGCGGTCGCGCGCCAGTCGATGTCCCGCACCTGATCGCCGAACTCGTAAGGTCGCAGATCCTCGAAGTCGAGGCTGCGTCCGCGCAGCAGCGAGGCGTACGCGCCGTCCAGCGCGTGCATCGACTTCTGCGACGAGCGGATGAAGAGCGTGGCCTTCACCTGGGTGATCAGACTCGCCATGGGCGCTACGGGGTCGGCACGGACGCGAAGATCTGGTCGATGATGTCCTCGCTGCGCACGCCCTCGGCATCCGCCTCGAAGGTCAGCAGCACCCGATGGCGCAGCACGAGGTGGCGCAGCGACCGGATGTCCTCCGGCAGCACGTGGGTGCGGCCGTTCAGCAGCGCCAGGGCGCGCGACGCCTGCAGGAAGGCGATGCTCGCGCGAGGGCTGGCCCCGTACTTGACGAACCGGGCGCGTTCCTCGCCGATGTACGGCGCCGGATTGCGGGTGACGTAGGCGATCTGCACGATGTAGTTGCGGATCGCCGGGTCGATGTACACCCGCGAGGCGATGTCCTGCAGGTCGTGCACATCGTCGAGGCTGATCGCGCCGGCCACGTGCCGGTCGGGGTCGAGCGCCCCCGAGTCGATGCGGTTGAGGATCTCGAACTCCTCGGCGGGGCTCGGGTACTCGACGATCGCCTTGAGCAGGAAGCGATCCATCTGCGCCTCGGGCAGCTCGTAGGTGCCCTCCTGCTCGATCGGGTTCTGCGTGGCGATCACGAGGAACGGGCGCGGCAGCGGATGCACCTCGCCGCCGATCGTGGTCTGCCGCTCCTGCATCGCCTCGAGCATGGCCGACTGGGTCTTCGCGCTCGAGCGGTTGATCTCGTCGAGCAGCACGAAGTGGGCGTGCACCGGGCCGAGCACGGTGCGGAAGCTGCCGGTTCCGGCGTCGTAGATCTGGCTGCCGGTGATGTCGCTCGGCAGCAGGTCGGGAGTGCACTGGATGCGCTTGAAGCTGGCTTTCACGGTGTCGGCCAGAGTGCTCGCCGCTGTCGTCTTGGCCAGCCCGGGCACGGACTCGAGCAGGATGTGCCCGCCGGCGATGAGGGCGATGAGCAGGCTGGCGCGCAGNNGGATGCGCTGCGCGCGAGCCAGATCGCCCGCTCCGGCGGGGGGCGCCTGCGAGGTCGATCCGGGATTCGGGAACTCAGACATCTCTCACTCCTCGTGCGCGTCGGGCGCTCGTCGACGACCGAGAACCCCCGGTACAGGGTAACCGCCCGGCCGATGCGCGAGCCGAAGGGCGGCATCGTGCAGGTGCGGTTCCCGATCCGGTTCACTCCGGCCGGCTGAGGGGCGAGGGGCGTCGCAGGGCCCCGCGGGTTCGTGCCGATGCGCCGGGGGCCGTCGCAGGCCCTCCGATAGGATGGTCACGCCCGATCAGGGCCAGCTCATCTGCCGGTGCAAACCCGGCGAAAGCGTGCAGCACCAGGGGGTACACGCATGCCAGGAATCGTGATCGTCGGCGTCCAGTGGGGCGATGAGGGCAAGGGCAAGGCCACCGACCTGCTCGGCGAGCGCACCGACTGGGTGGTCAAGTTCAACGGCGGCAACAACGCCGGCCACACCGTCGTCATCGGCGACGAGAAGTACGCCCTGCACCTGCTCCCCTCGGGCATCCTGAGCCCCGGGGTGAACCCGGTGATCGGCAACGGCGTGGTCGTCGACCTCGCCGTGCTGTTCCAGGAGCTCGACGCGCTCGAGGCGCGCGGCGTCGACACGTCGCGCCTGAAGGTGAGCGCCAACGCGCACATCATCACGGCGTACCACCGCACGCTCGACAAGGTCACCGAGCGCTTCCTCGGCAAGCGCCGCATCGGCACCACCGGCCGCGGCATCGGCCCGGCGTACGCCGACAAGATCAACCGCGTCGGCATCCGCGTGCAGGACCTCTTCGACGAGAACATCCTGCGGCAGAAGGTCGAGGGCGCACTCGACCAGAAGAACCACCTGCTGGTGAAGATGTTCAACCGCCGCTCGATCACTGTCGACGAGATCGTCGACGACCTGCTCTCGTACACCGAGCGGCTGCGTCCGCTGGTCGCCGACACCGGGCACCTCGTCGACGAGGCCCTGAACCGCGGCGAGGTCGTCGTGTTCGAAGCCGGTCAGGCAACCATGCTCGACGTCGACCACGGCACCTACCCGTTCGTGACCTCGTCGACCGCGACGTCTTCGGGAGCGGCATCCGGCTCGGGGGTCGGACCCAACCGCCTCGACCGCATCGTCGGCATCGTCAAGGCGTACACCACCCGCGTCGGCTCGGGCCCGTTCCCCACCGAGCTCGAGGACGAGATGGGCGAGTGGCTGCGCAAGACCGGGTTCGAGTACGGCACCACCACGGGTCGCGACCGCCGCACCGGCTGGTACGACGCCCCGATCACCCGCTACGCGACGCGCGTGAACGGCATCACCGATCTCGTGCTCACCAAGCTCGACGTGCTCACCGGACTCGAGCAGATCCCGGTGTGCGTGGCCTACGACGTCGACGGCACGCGCTTCGACGAGGTGCCGGTCAACCAGACCGACTTCCACCACGCGAAGCCGATCTACGAGAGCTTCCCCGGCTGGAGCGAGGACATCTCGACGGCGCGCACCTTCGACGACCTGCCGCAGACGGCGAAGGACTACGTGCTCACCCTCGAGCGGATGAGCAACACCCGCATCTCGGTGATCGGCGTGGGCCCGGCCCGCGACCAGGTGATCGTGCGCCACGACCTGATCGACTGATCCCGCAGCCGGGAGAGGACGCAGCATGACGCGGTTCTGGATCGGCGGCTACGGCTCCGACATGGAGGGCGATGCCGAGGGCATCGGCATCCTCTCGGTCGACGAGGGCCGCGGACCGTCGACGCTGCGCCATCGCGGCACGGCCGCGCCGGTGGCATCCCCCTCGTGGCTGGCGGCGCATCCGACGCTCGACGTCGTCTACGCCGCCCAGGAGGGTGCAGGGGTGGTGCAGGCGTTCGCCCGCGCCGGAGAAGCGGCGCTGCGTCCGCTCGGCGGTCCGCTCCCCGCCGGCGACTCGGTCTGTCATCTCGCCGTCTCGCCCGGCGGACGGATGCTGATCGCCAGCTGCTACGGCGACGGACGGGTCGTCCGCTTCGGCATCGCCGACGACGGCGCGCTCGTGCCGGCCGGCGTCGACAAGGCCGCGGCCCTGCGCGCCGCGCTGTTCGGCGACGGTGGGGCCTCGGGCTTCTTCGACACTCCGGGGGCCGACACTCCAGATGTCGGACCGGATGCCGGGAACCGTCCGACATCTGGAGTGTCGGCCCCCGATGTGCATCGCGCCCGCGACCCGCACCCGCTTCCCGCGGGTGAGGAGCCGCGCGTGTCGCACGCGCACGCGGCGGTGTTCCTGCCCGACGGGCGCATCGCCACCACCGACCTCGGGTTCGATCTGGTGCGCATCTGGCGGGCATCCGGCGCGGGGCTGACGGTCGATCACGAGGTCGTGCTGCCGCGCGGCACCGGGCCGCGCCACATGGTGCTGCACCCCAGCGGGCATCTGCACGTGGTCACCGAGTACTCGTGCGAGGTGTTCACCCTGGCATCCGCCCGCGACGGAGTCTGGGGCCTCGTCTCGGCCACCACCGCGTCGCCGATCGCCCAGATCGGGGTCGACTTCCCCGCCGAGCTCGCGGTCTCCCGCGACGGAGACACCCTCTACACGGCGCTGCGGGGCAGCAACACGCTCGCCGCGCTACGCGTGCGCGGTGGCGGCGAGATTCTCGAACCGTTCGCGCTCGCCGACTCGGGCGTCGACTGGCCCCGCCACCATCTCGTGTACGACGGCACCCTGCTCGTGGCGGGACAGCGGTCGGGCACGGTCAGTGTGGTCGACCTGGACGAGCGCACCGGAGCCCCGCGCGACGTGCGCCACGTCACCGACGCGCCGACGCCGACGGTGATCCTGCCCGCGCGCTGACCCGGCCGGCCGGTGCCGGTCCGCCGCACGGTGCACGCCGCTGCCCGTGTCAAGCCCCGTCGACGAGTCGCCGCACTCGGCGAGACTGACGGCATGAGCGACGAATACGACCTCATCGTCCTGGGTGCCGGCCCCGTCGGCGAGAACGTGGCCGATCGAGCGGTGCAGGGCGGGCTCACCGCCGTCATCGTGGAGAGCGAGCTGGTCGGCGGCGAGTGCTCGTACTGGGCGTGCACGCCGTCGAAGGCGCTGCTGCGGCCCATGCAGGCGCTGCGTGCGGCGCAGCGAGTGCGGGGAGTCGACGGCGGCAGCATCGCGCCCGCCGAGGTGCTCGCCCGGCGCGACGGCTTCGTCTCGCACTGGTCGGACGACGGCCAGGTCACGTGGCTGCGGAGCGCCGGCATCGATCTGGTGCGCGGGCACGGCAGGCTCACCGCCGAGCGCGAGGTCACCGTGACCACAGACGACGGCGAGCGGGTGCTGCGGGCACGGCACGCGGTCGCGGTGGCCACCGGATCGGATGCCACGATCCCCGACATACCCGGTCTCGCCGAAGCCCACCCGTGGACCAGCCGCGAAGCGACCGGCGCCGAGCACGTGCCCGACTCTCTGGCCGTCATCGGCGGCGGTGTGGTCGGCGTCGAGATGGCGACGGTCTACGCCGGACTCGGCGCGGCGGTCACGCTGATCGCCAGGCGCGGCCTGCTCGAGCGGATGGAGCCGTTCGCCGGTGAGCAGGTCGCCGAGGGGCTGCGCGGGCTGGGCGTCGACGTACGGCTGAACACGCAGACCACCGCCGTGCGCCGCGAGGGCGATGCGGTGACGCTGACCCTCGATGACGGTCACGAGATCACGACCGCCGAGGTGCTCGTCGCGACCGGACGAACGCCGCGCAGCGCCGACATCGGACTCGACGTCGTGGGGCTGCGACCCGGCCGCTCGATCGAGGTCGACGACACGATGCGCGTGCCGGGCAGCGATTGGCTGTACGCCGTCGGCGACGTCAACGGCCGCGCACTGCTGACCCACCAGGGCAAGTACCAGGCGCGCGCTGCCGGCGATGTCATCGCGGCCCGCTCTCGCGGCGAGGTCATCGCCGACGACGCGTGGGGCCGTCACGTCGCGACGGCCGATCACGCCGCGGTGCCGCAGGTCGTGTTCACCGAACCCGAGGTCGCCTCGGTGGGGATGACCGCGGATGCCGCGCGCGCGGCCGGCCGGGAGATCGAGGTCGTCGACTACGACCTCGGCGCGGTGTCGGGAGCCGCTCTGCACGCCGACGACTATCGCGGCACAGCGCGCATGGTGATCGACGCCGAGCGCGAGGTCGTCGTCGGGGCCACCTTCGTGGGGGCGGACGTGGCAGAGATGCTGCAGGCCGCGACGATCGCGGTCGTCGGCGAGGTGCCGATCAGCCGGCTCTGGCACGCGGTCCCCGCCTATCCGACCATGAGCGAGATCTGGCTGCGATTCCTCGAGGAGTACGGCAGGCAGTCCGCATGACAGGTCGGTGCGATTCCGCCGCAATGTCGGCGATGTCGCCTACCCTCGAAGGGATGCCAGGAGGTACGTGCATGAGAGCTGTCCCCGCAGGAGCCGCGACGCGATGATCGAGTTCCGGTCTGTCACCAAGAGGTTCCCCGATGGCACCCACGCCGTCGACGATTTCAGCCTGGTCATCCCGTCACGCAAGACGACCGTCTTCGTCGGCTCGTCCGGCTGCGGCAAGACGACGCTGCTGCGCATGATCAACCGCATGGTCGAGCCCACCTCCGGCGAGGTCGAGATCGACGGGAAGAGCGTGCTGGGCGGCGACCCGGTCGCACTGCGACGCAGCATCGGCTACGTCATGCAGAACTCCGGTCTGATGCCGCATTTCACCGTGCTCGACAACGTGGCGACCGTGCTGCGCCTCACCGGCGTCTCGCGTCGCGACGCACAGGTGCGCGCGCGCGAGATGCTCACCACGGTCGGTCTCGACCAGTCGCTCGCCGACCGCTACCCCAGCCAGCTCTCGGGCGGTCAGCAGCAGCGGGTGGGCGTCGCGCGGGGGCTCGCGGCAGACCCGAACATCCTGCTCATGGACGAGCCGTTCGGCGCCGTCGACCCGATCGTGCGCGCCGACCTGCA
>NZ_MJIR01000070.1:9245-16354 GCF_001878835.1 Microbacterium sp. AR7-10
CCGCGCTCTGACCGTGAAGCAGACGCCGAACGGCGCGGTCGTCGTCGATTCGGAGGGTCGCACGCAGGGCCGCCTGGTGGAGGACACCGCATGAACTGGGTGGTGGACAACCTCGGGCTCATCGTCGAGCTCACGGTCATCCACCTGCGCCAGAGCCTCATCCCGATCGTGCTCGGGCTCGTGCTCTCGCTGCCGCTCGGCTGGGTCGCCTGGCGCTACCGGCTCGTGCGCGGGCCGGTCATCGTGCTCACCGGCCTGCTGTACACCATCCCCTCGCTCGCCCTGCTGATCCTGATGCCCGCGGCGCTCGGGTACTCCGTGATCAGCGAGCAGAACCTCGTCGCCGCGCTGACGATCTACGCGGTCGCCATCCTCGTGCGGGCCGTCGCCGACGGACTCGACTCGGTGGATGCCGACGTGCTGCAGGCGTCGACGGCCATGGGGTACGCCGCGCCGCGCCGGTTCTTCACCATCGAGCTGCCGCTCGCCGGCCCCGTGATCCTCGCCGGGCTGCGGGTGACCGCGGTGTCGACGATCTCGCTCGCCACGGTGGGCATCCTCATCGGCGTGACCAACCTCGGCTACCTGTTCACGAACGGGCAGCAGCGCCGGCTCATCCCTGAGGTGCTCGCCGGCGTCGTGGCGGTGGTGGTCATCGCCCTGCTCGTCGACGCCCTGCTGATCCTCGCGGGGCGGGCGCTGATGCCGTGGACCCGAGCGACAGCCATCGCGACTCGGCGGGCGAAGGCGGCCGACGCATGAACCTCTTCGCCGACGCGCTCGCCTGGCTGTTCTCGCCCGATCGCCTGGTGGGCACCTACGCCCTGCCGACCCTGCTCGCCCAGCACCTGATCTACACGATCGTCTCGGTCGCCGTCGCCGCCGCGATCGCACTGCCCGCGGGGTGGCTGATCGGCCACACCGGTCGCGGGCGCGAGATCGCCGTCGCCATCTCGGGCGCCGCGCGCGCGATCCCGTCGTTCGGGCTGCTCGTGCTGCTGGTGCTCGTGCTCGGCATCCTGCAGACCCCGCTCGCCGCCGTCATCACGTTCGTGCTGCTGGCGATCCCCTCGCTGCTCGCCGGCGCGTACACCGGGCTCGAGACCATCGACCGCCGGGTCATCGATGCGGCGCGGGCGATGGGCATGACCGAGTGGCAGATCTTCACGAAGGTCGAGCTGCGACTCGGACTGCCGCTGCTCGTCGGCGGGCTCCGGTCGGCCCTGCTGCAGGTGATCGCCACCGTCACGATCGCCGCCTACGTCAACCTCGGCGGACTCGGCTGGCCCATCATCCAGGGCATCCCGCTCAGCCGTTTCGACCAGGTGCTCGGCGGGGCGATCCTCGTCGCGGCCCTGGCTCTCATCGTCGATCTGCTGATGGCGCTCGCGCAGCGAGCCGCCGTCCCTGCGGGGCTGCGCACCCCAGCATCCGCCCGTCCGTCTTCGCCGTCGCGCGCTCGACGCGCGGCATCCGCCCCTGCCTGACCCACACCGAAAGGCCCGCCATGTCCACACACAGCAGAACCCGCACCGCCGTCACCGCCGGCATCGCCATCGTCGCCGCCCTGTCACTGGCCGGCTGCGCCTCGGATTCGAACCCGCTCGACAAGCCCAGCGCCGACAGCGGCGACACGGGCGGGGACACGATCGTCGTCGGCTCGCAGGCGTACTACTCGAACGAGATCATCGCCGAGATCTACGCCCAGGGCCTGGAGAACGCCGGCTTCACCGTCGAGCGCACGTTCAACATCGGCCAGCGCGACGCCTACATGCCCGAGGTCGAGTCCGGCAACATCGACGTCTTCCCGGAGTACACCGGCAACCTGCTCGAGTACCTCGACAAGGAGGCGACGGCCACCAGCCCCGACGACGTGTACGCCGCCCTGAAGGACGCACTTCCCGACGGTCTCACCGCGCTGCAGTACGCCGACGCCAGCGACCAGGACACCTACACGGTGCTGACGTCGTTCGCCGACGAGAACGAGCTCACCTCGATCGCCGATCTGTCGAAGCTCAGCGAGCCCGCCACCATCGGAGCCGCGCCCGAGTTCGAGCAGCGCCCGTACGGCCCCGCGGGCGCGAAGGAGGCGTACGGCATCGACCTGACGTTCTCGGCCACCGGGCAGGGCACCCTCGAGGCGCTGCTGGCCGGCACGGTGCAGGTGGCAGACATCTACTCCGCCGACCCCGCCTTCCAGACCGAGGACATCGTGGCGCTGGAAGACCCCGAGAACATGATCCTGGCCTCGAACGTCGTGCCGCTTGTCTCGAGCGACATCGCCGACGAGGTCAGCGAGGTCATCGACGCGATCAGCGCCGAGCTGAGCGCCGAGGACCTGGTCGCGATGAACGTGCAGAGCACCCTCGACCAGAAGTCGTCGGCCGACATCGCCGAGGCATGGCTGAAGGACAAGGGTCTGATCTGACCCTCGTCACAGCGCCGGCGCGGCCGGGTGGGTTCGCCCACCCGGCCGCGTTCGCGTTGCGGCCGCGTCAGACCCGTTCGTCCTGCCGGGGGATGAATATCTGGTTGAGGATGATGAGGATGGATGCCGTGGCCGGCACCGCGACGAGCGCTCCGAGCAGCCCGAGCAGGGTACCGCCGACCAGCGCGCCGAGCACGACCAGCAGGCCCGGCACCTCGAGGGTGCGGTTCATGACCTTCGGCGTGAGGACGTACGCCTCGATCTGGATGTAGATCAGGTAGACGACGCCGAAGATCAGCGCGTGCAGAGGATCGGCGAGCAGTGCGACGACCGTGCCGATCGCGAGGAAGAGCAGCGGGCCGATCAGCGGGATGAGCGTCACGAGGAATGCGACGACGGCCATGAGCGGCGGGAACGGCAGACCCAGCAGCAGATAGAGCACGAGCGCCACCATCGAGTTCGCGAACGCGAGGACGACCATGCCCTGCACGTATCCGCCGACCGACTCGGTGATCTGGTCGACGATGCCGCGGGCCTGGCGGCGCTTGCGGGCAGGCGCCAGGCGCAGCATCGAGGTGATGATGCCGGGCAGGCCCACCACGAAGTACAGCGTGAGCACGAACACGATGACGAAGGCCGAGACGCCTTCCGCGATCGAGGTGCCGACCTTCAGGGCGCCCCCGCCGAGCGCGGTGAGTGTCTTGCCGTCGGTGAGCAGCTTCTCGCCATCGGCGAGCAGGGAGCCGATCTGATCGCCGAACTGCTTCTCGAGCAGGAGGTACAGGTCGGTGTGCACGAAGTCGTCGATGACCTTGGGCACCGACTTCACGAACGACGCGATCTGCTCGACGACGACGGGCACGATCAGCACGAGTACGAGACCGACGGCCGCGACGAGGGCGACGATGACGATGGCGACGCTGACGCCGCGCGACAGCCCGCGCCGGGTGAGCAGGCGGACGGCGGGGTTCAGGCCCAGCGCGGCGAACAGGGCGATCGCGACGTAGACGAGCACCGTCGACAGGCTGGTGAGCGCGAGCGCGAGCAGGAACGCCGACAGACCGCCGAGCGTGAGGAGGAATCCGAGCCGGAACGGGCGGTCCATGCGCGTCCACATGGAGCGTCGCGGCGTGGGCGCGTCGGCCGGCGAGGGGTGCTCCGCCGCTTCGGCGGCTGAGGCCGCGGCATCCGCCTCGTCGGCTGCGGCGCCGGCTTCGTCGGCTGCGGCGTCTGCCTGGATGGCCGCGCCCATCTCGGCGGCCTCCGCAGCATCTGCGGCGCGGCTGGCCCTGGCTGCCGTGCGGGAGTCGCCGCCGCCGGAGGCGGCGGACGACGTGGGGTCTTCGGTGCTCATGGCGATCACTCTATGGCCGGCGCCGACCTGACCCTGCCTTCTCGGCCCGCGCTTGACTATCGTGGGAGGTGCGACGACCCCTTGGAGGATCCCATGTCCGACGAACACGCACACCACGCAGCCGAACCCGCTGAGGGCGAATACACGGATGCCGACCACGGCGACGGCACGACGACCGGCCATCAGGCGGGGCACGCCGGCGAAGCCGAAGGGGAGTACACCGACGGCGTCTACTCCGCCGACGGCCGTGAGCAGCACCTGCCGCGTCACGGCGAGGGCGCGTACACCGACGCCGACCATGCCGCCGGACGCGGTGATCACCCCGACGCCCACGCCGACGAGGAAGAGGGCGAGTACACCGACGGACGCTACCCCGACGACGGCGACGCAGGGCCCGCCGACCGCCGGCACAGCTGACGTCGTGGATGACGCCGACGCGCGCGCCGCAGGCGCTGAACTGCTGCGCCTGCGCGCCAGCATCGACAACATCGACGCCGCACTGATCTTCATGCTCGCCGAGCGCTTTCGCTGCACGCAGCAGGTCGGGCGCCTCAAGGCCGAGCACGACATGCCCGCCTCAGATCCCGGGCGGGAAGAGCAGCAGACCGCGCGCCTGCGCGCGCTCGCCGAGGAGGCCCACCTCGACCCCGAGTTCGCCGAGAAGTGGTTCAACTTCGTCGTCGCCGAGGTCATCCGCCACCACACCGAGGCCGCCGAGGGCCGCTGACCTTCGGCTCGCCCGTCGCAGCGATCCCGCTTCTTGGCGATCGTGCCTTTTCGCGCGCGTGCAATCTATGCCAGAATGTGATCGATATCCGGTTCGAAACATCAGAAACAAGCATTCAGGAGTCGCCATGCACACCACCGCCGGGGCGCACATGCGCGCAGAGCTCACCTCGCAGCCCGAGACCTGGGCCCGCGCGGCAGATATGCGCGACGAGCAGGCCCTGCTCCCGGCCTCCGGCGCCCGCATCGCCGTCGTCGGCTGCGGCACCTCCTGGTTCATGGCGCAGTCGTACGCCGCGCTGCGCGAGAGCGCCGGTCACGGTGAGACCGACGCGTTCACGGCATCCGAGTTCCCCTTCGGCCGCGGCTACGACGCGATCGTCGCCCTCACCCGCTCGGGCACGACCACCGAGGTGCTCGAGCTGACGCAGCGCGTGAAGGGCGCGACTCCCGTGATCGCCGTCGTCGGCGACACGACCTCCCCCCTCGTCGACCTGGCCGACCGGGTGATCGGCCTGCCGTTCGCCGACGAGCAGTCGGTCGTGCAGACCCGCTTCGCGACCACCGCCCTGGCCCTGTTCCGCGCGTCGGTCGGTGAGAGCCTCGACGCCGCGATCTCCGACGCGCAGGCCGTGCTCGACGGCACCGACGACGACGCTCTCGCCGAGGCCGAGCAGTACAGCTTCCTCGGTATGGGCTGGGCGATGGGGCTCGCTCACGAGGCGGCGCTGAAGATGCGCGAGTCCTCGCAGTCGTGGACCGAGTCGTACAGCTCGATGGAGTACCGCCACGGCCCGATCGCCATCGCCGCGCCCGGACGCATCACCTGGCAGCTCGGCTCCGCCCCCGAAGGCCTGCAGGCGCAGGTGGAGGCGACGGGCGCTCGTTTCGTGCAGCACCCGATCGACCCGATGGCCGACCTCGTGCGTCTGCACCGCGTCGCCCTCGACCGCGCGGTCGCGAAGGGGCTCGACCCCGACCAGCCGCGCAACCTCACCCGCTCGGTGGTCCTCGACGGCTGACAGCCGACGACGGACGGATGACGGAGGGCGCGCATGTCCGAGCAGAGCGACATCCCCGAGGTGGTCGGCGACGAGTCCGGTGAGCGGCTCGCCGCTGCTGTCTCGATCGGCGCCGGCGCGCCCGTGCTGGCCTTCGACGTGGGCGGCACCGACATCAAGTCGGCGCTGTTCGACGCCGACGGCACGGTCCTCGGGCTGCGGCGCACTCCGACCCCGCCCAGCGAAGATGGCACCCCCGCCCGGCTGATCGAGCGGCTCGGCGAGCTCGCCGCCGAGCTGCGCGCACAGCATCCGGATGTCGTGCCGCAGGCCGTCGGACTCGTCGTGCCCGGCATCGTCGACGCTGAGAGCGGCATCGGGGTGTTCAGCAGCAACCTGGGCTGGCACGATGCGCCGATGCGCGACCTGATGGCGGCGCGATTCGGGATGCCCGTGGCCTTCGACCACGACGTGCGTACGGCCAGCTGGGCCGAGCACGTGCTCGGCGGCGCCCGCGACTACGCGAACGCGGTCGTGCTGATCATCGGCACCGGCATCGCCGGTGCGCTGCTGGTCGACGGACGTCCGTACACCGCGGGCGGCTACGCCGGCGAGATCGGCCACTCGCCGCTCGGGGAGTGGCCGTGCCCGTGCGGAGCACGCGGATGCCTGGAGGCCATCGCGTCGGCCGGCGCGATCTCGCGCCGCTACACCGAGGCCACCGGCGACCCGGTCGACGGCGCCCGCGAGGTGATCGCCCGTGCTGCGGCGGGTGATGACACCGCCGCGCGCATCTGGAACGAGGCGCTCGACGCGCTCACGATGTCGATCGCCCAGCTCACGGCGGTGATCGCCCCGCAGGCCGTCGTCATCGGCGGGGGCCTGTCGCGTGCCGGGAGTGCGCTGTTCGACGAGCTGCGCACGCGCCTCGCCGACCGGCTCAGCTTCCACCGCATCCCGGCGCTGGTCCCGGCCGAGCTGTCCGGCGATGCCGGCATCCACGGGTCGGCGCTGCGCGCACGGCAGGCGGTGCAGGCATGATCGTCACCGTCACCCCGAACCCCGCCCTCGACCTCACCTGGCACGTCGCCTCGCTCACCGTCGGCCACACCCACCGCGCGGATGCCGGGCAGGCGCGCGCCGGCGGCAAGGGCCTCAACGTCGCCCGCGTCGCGCACGCGCAGGGCGCAGACGTTCTCGCGGTGACAACCACGGGAGGCGCGACCGGCGAGGAGTTCGCCGCAGAGCTCGCCTCGTCGCGGGTTCCGCACGTGCTCGTGCCGGTCGAGGCATCCACCCGGCGCAGCGTCGCCCTCGTCGACGAGGCACTCGGCGACACGACCGTGGTCAACGAGCGGGGCGTCGCCCCGTCTGACGCGGAGTGGCAGACCCTGCGGGATGCCGTGGCCCGCGCCCTCGCTGCCGGTGCCCCCGGTGCCCCGGCCCCTGGCGCCCCCGCCGCCGGTGACGAACGGGGGGCCGACACTCCAGATGTCGGACGCATCCCGCGAGAACGTCCGACATCTGGCGTGTCGGCCCCCGGAGCGTACCGCCCCGGCATCCGGCATCCGGCACCCGACCCCGCCCTGTCTCTTATACA
>NZ_MJIR01000071.1:0-49301 GCF_001878835.1 Microbacterium sp. AR7-10
CGGCCGCCCCGACCCCCAGCACGCAGGCCGTGGCGACGGCGGCTCCGGTCGCCAGTCGGGCCCCGGTCGCCGCGAGGCGGATGGTGCGCTGCTTCATCGGCTGTTCTCCTCGACGGCGGGATGCGGTGACGCGGGCTCAGCGGAGGGCGGCGCGTCCTCCGCTGGTCGGGGTTCGTCGGCCCCGGCGGGCGGCACGGTGACGTCCCCGGTGTGCAGGTCGGCATCCTCGTGCGTCCGCCGAGACGCGATCGGCTCGTCGAGGGAACGACCCACCACTCGGGAGCGGCCGCGGGCTGCCCGGCGCGATGCCCGGGTCGGGATCGACAGCAGCACGGCGGCGAGCACCACGATGAGCTGGCCCAGCCCGATGAGGTTGCCGAGGGCGCGCTGCGCGTGCGACGGCTGAGCGCGCTCGGCGGGCGGGGTGGCCAGCTGCCACAGCATCCCGTTGGGAGTCTCACCCGCCTTCACGAACCCCGGGCGCTGGTCGATCGCCGTGATCGCGCCGTCGGTCATGCTGCGGGCCTGCTCGCTCTGGCCGGGGAGGGACGTGAGCAGCACGAAGCCGACACCGCGCTCGGCGAGTGCGGCAGCCGCATCGAAGTCGCGAGCCGAGAGCAGGTCGACGGCGTCTGCGGCTAGGCCCTCGTCGTGCACGCGCGTCGCCGTGGTGAGCATGGTCGTCTGCGCGCTCAGCGTGGCGCTCGGGCCCCACACCAGCTGGGTCGCGAGCGACCCGTCGTCCAGCGGTGTCATGACGAGGGTTCCGCTGTCGGCGGCGTCCGACGCGTGCGCGGCGACCAGAGCGGGCAGCGTGCTGGTGGCGCCGTTGTGGATCTGCGCCTCACCGACGTTCACCGCCAGCAGCCCTGGCACGGCGCAGACGAGCACGCCGGCGCCGGTGACGAGCGCGGCCGCTGACCGCAGAGCCGGCATCGCCACGACGGTGTCGAGCGTGACCAGAGCGGCGCCGACGACGCCCAGCCATGCGAAGCTCAGTCCGGTGCCGGGCCAGATCCCGACCGGCTCGCCCTGCACGAACGACACCTGGATGCCGACCGCGATCATCGACGTGATCAGCCCGATCACCGTGGTCGCCAGCAGGGCGAAGCCGGCTCGCCACCTCGGCGAGAGCGCCGAGGTCAGCGCGAGGAGGACCAGGGGCACGAGCAGCACGGCGGCGAACGGGGCGACGCCGCCGTCGAGCAGCCACTCCCAGCCGGCGCGGTCCGGGGCCGGGAAGCCCTGCGCGATGAGCAGGCGCCCTGCCGCGTCAGCGGTCGCCTGCGCGAGGGTCGCGACAGCACCCGGATCGGCCAGCAGCGCCCAGGGATCGCCGTGGCGAAGCTGCCAGTAGACCAGCGGCGCGAACAGCGCAGCCGCGGGGATGAGCAGCCAGAAGACGCGCACCGCACCGCGCACACGACCGGCGGCGAGCATCGCCATGACCGTCAGCCCCCAGAGCGCCACGAAGGCGGGTGCGAGCGACGGCGCGCAGGCGAGGGATGCCGCGGCGAGCAGGGATGCCGCTCCCGCGGCGCCCCAGGAGCGGTGCGCGACCACCGCGGAATGGAACAGCCACGGCAGCAGCAGGTGCAGCAGCACGGCGGCCGGTCTGCCCTGCACGAGAGCGGTGAGGAACGTGGGAGCCAGCGCCCACAGCACGCCGCCGAGGATCCGAAGGCCGGCTCTGTCGGTGACCCGGGTCGCGGCGAACCAGCCGCCGAGCACCGCCAGCGGCAGGGCGCCCAGCCAGAGCAGCACGACCGCGAAGGAGGGAGACCCCGGCCAGAGAGTGCCCAGCACCGCGAGCACGGCCGCGAACGGGTCGGCGGGGCCGACGATGCCGGGGCCGAGGTCGCGCAGACCCCATCCGGCGTCGTTCCAGAGGGCGGCGAGCTCCGGCTGCATCGGCAGCAGCTCGCCGCCTCCGACGCTGGGCCAGGCGAGCAGGGGGAAGAAGGCCGCGATGCTGACGACGAGGGCGGCGAGC
This sequence comes from Microbacterium sp. AR7-10, assembly GCF_001878835.1. NCBI lineage: Bacteria > Bacillati > Actinomycetota > Actinomycetes > Micrococcales > Microbacteriaceae > Microbacterium > Microbacterium sp. AR7-10. The sequence goes on from NZ_MJIR01000071.1 coordinate 1,994, forward strand.
ACCGCCCACGCTCCCCCGCCGCTGAAGAAGTGCAGCTCGCTGACGGCGCCCCGTTCGCTGCCGTGCCCGTCGTCCAGGCGGTGCCGCAGCTGCGTGCGCGACACCCGCAGCGGCGCGATGCTGGCCCACGACGCCGTGCGGAAAGAGCGGATGGCGCGTCGCGAGCGCGCGACGGCGCGCACGGCGAGCATTGCTGCCAGGGCCGCGCCCCACTCGGGGACGACGGCCGCCGGGCGCTTGCCGATGAGGTGGACGATCGAGCGCCACAGCGCCAGCGGCAGCAGACTCAGCCAGTGCAGCGGCACCGCGAAGGCGGGCGCGTACGCGAGGCGTCGATGCAGCTGGGCGCGACGACTCACCCACGCTCGGGCCGCCTCCCTCTGCGGGGCTGTCGCGACGCCGTCGGGCCGCACACCGATCCGCGCCTTCGGCACGAGCACGATGCGGGCGCCGCCCAGCCTGGCGCGGACACCGAGGTCGAGTCCTTCGTCGGCGCCGCCGAGTCCGGGGTCCGGACGCAGCACCGTGGGTGCGGCTCCGCGGATGAGCATGCCGCGCACGTCCGCGCCGAGAGCGTCCTCGGTGGCGTCGTGCTGGCCCTGATCGAGTTCATCGGCTGCCAGCTCGACGGCGCGGCCGAATCGGCTCATGCTCACACCCAGCGACACGATCTCGCGGTCGTCGTCGTGCCGGACGAGCTTGGGGGCGGCGAGTGCGGCCGACGGGGAGCGCTCCAGTGAGCCGGCGAGAAGCTGCAGAGCCCTGCGGCGCGGCCGGGAGTCGTGGGTGAGCATCCACACCGAGCTGCCGCTCGCCACGCGAGGCTGAGCCAGGGCGACGGCCTCGGCGAACGTCGTGGTCGCGCGCGCTTCGATGATCGCCTCGACGCTGCGTCCGATGCCGTCGATGGCGCGCACCTGCGCGCCGCTTCCGAGAACCACCACGGTGACGGCGTCGGGCGGAGTCGTCTGATCGCGGAGGTCGTCTAGGGTCTCGCTGAGCTGTGCTGCTGCGGCGTCGCCCGTTCGTGCGACGACGATGGCGTGTACTCGGGATGGCATGACAGAGTCAGCCTAGACAGGCATCCGCGGGGCGCCGGTCATCGGACTCGGCGTGCCCGCGAAGCCGTCAGCTCGCGCGGCGCTTGAGTTTGCGACGCTCGCGCTCGCTCAGACCGCCCCAGATGCCGAAGCGCTCGTCATTGCTGAGGGCGTACTCGAGGCACTCGCCCCGCACGTTGCACGATGTGCAGATGCGCTTGGCGTCTCTCGTCGAGCCGCCCTTCTCCGGGAAGAACGCCTCGGGGTCGGTCTGCGCGCACAGCGCGTCGACCTGCCAGGCGAGCGCGCCATCATCTTCAGCGTCGACTCGACGTACTCCGGGTACGCCGAGGTTGACTGGATCGACGAACCAATTCTCGGGAACGTCCGACCGGTAACCCGTCATCTCGATCTCCCAACCCTGCTTGTGCCCCCTCCGGGCCGTGCACCACTAATTACACCCGTGTCATTCGTCGCGGTCAAGTCGCGGATCGTAAACCCTCAATGGTGCGTTTAAGGTTCATTGAACGTCCATCGGCGTGTCGCACCGGTCTGCGCGAGCGTCGGGGAAGACGGGTGCGGGCAGTGCTCGGCGCGATAGCCTGAACCCGATGGCCGTGTACAGCAAGCATCCCGTGGCCCCTCGCCCCGCGGCCCCGCCGCGTGAGACGACCGGGCATCTGATGGTGCGCGCGTACAGCGTGCTGGCCCTGTTCTGCCTGTTCGCGCACACCGCGGTGTACAACACCTTCGGCGCTCTCGGGTCGGGCATCGTGCTCGCCGTCCTGACCGCCGGCGCCCTCGCCATCTGGGTGCCCGAGGTCGTCGCCCAGCGTCCCACCCGCTTCCCGTGGCGCCGACTGCCGTGGGCGGCCCTCGGCTACGCGGCCCTCGCCCTGGCATCCACCCTGTGGTCGCGCTGGCCCGCGGCCACCCTGCTCACCTGGTCGCTGCTGGCCGCCATCACCGTGACTGCGGTGCTGATCGCGACCACCCTCACCTGGAACGAGATCGCGCGGGCGATCTCGAGCGCCCTCAAGATCATCCTGGGCCTCTCCCTCGCGATCGAGCTGTGGGTCGCGCTCGTGCTGCGCCGACCGCTGCTGCCGAACTTCGTCGATCTTCCCGAGGGCAGGATCGATCCGCACCTGTACTGGGTGCGCGGAAACCTGTTCGACGACGGGCGCATCCAGGGTGTGGTGGGCAACGCGCACTCGCTCGCGATGATGTGCCTGTTCGCGCTTATCGTGTTCGCGGTGCTGTACGCCACGCAGGTGCGCCGGCGCACCATGCTGATCTTCTGGTCCGCGCTCGCCGCCGTGCTGCTCGTCAAGGCGGCATCGGCCACGGTGTATCTGAGCATCGCCGTCGTCGTGGCGGTGCTGATCGCCGTGCTCCTGATGCGCGCGGCGTCACCGCGACGACGCGCGCGGCTGTACCTGCTCTTCGCCGCGGTGGCCGTCGTCGGGATCGGGGGTGCCGTGCTGCTGCGCGACCAGCTCCTGTCTGCGCTCGGCAAGGGATCCGACCTCACCGGGCGCATCGAGATCTGGCAGGCGGTCTGGGAGCGCGCGATCACCCGGCCGGTGTTCGGCAACGGCTTCTCCTCCCCCTGGGTGCCCTGGGATCCGGCGTTCGACGGCTGGATCCTGAACCACGGGCTCAGCGTCTTCCACGCCCACGACATGTGGCTCGACGTGTTCCTGCAGCTCGGGGTCGTCGGTGTGGTGCTGATGGCGATCGCCTGGCTCGCGCTCGCGTGGCGGGCGTGGTTCTTCGCCGTCGACCGGCCCCGATGGGACCTCGATGATCGCCGGCCCTACTCCCCTCTGTCGCTGCTGCCCGTGCTGTTCACCGCGGTGCTGCTCGTCGAGGGTCTCGCCGAATCGGCGCCGATCATGCTGTGGGGCTGGCTGCTGCTGATCCTGCTCTCGTTCAAGATGAAGGCGGTGCCGCTCATCGGCGTCGGCGTCGGCGAGCGCACCCCCGTCATCTCGCACGGCCCGCAGCCGCGGCAGGTGCCATGACACCGCGGCGCCTCGTCGTCTCGCTGCTGGGCTCCGCGCTGTTCGCGCGGGCGTACACGCTGACCGCGCTCACCGCGGTGTTCTCGTCGTTCGTCATCGAGCGGATGATGTCGCCGGTGAGCCTGGCGACGATCATCGGCGTGCTCGCGGTCATCGGCGTCGCCGTGCTGACCGTCCGCCGGGACGAGCTGTCCCTGCTGCGCTTCGCCCCGACGTCGCTGCTCGGGTTCCTGCTGCTCGCGCTGCTGAGTGTGCTCTGGTCGGCGGATCGTGGGGGCACGCTCGCCGGCTGGTTCACCCTGCTCGGGTACGCCGTGATCGCGATCACGATCGGGCACGTGCGCGACACGCTGCAGACGGTGCGCGCCATCGGCGACACCCTGCGCTGGCTGCTGACCCTGTCGCTCGCACTGGAGATCGTGTTCGGCATCCTGCTCGACACCCCGTTCCGGCTGCTGGGCATCGAGGGCACGCTCGCCGTCGGGGGCCCGATCCAGGGCATCTTCGGCACCCGCAACATGCTCGGCTTCATCGCGGTGATCGCGCTGATCACCTTCGTGGTCGAGTGGCGCACGCGGTCGATCGGGCGGGTCGCGGGTGTGCTGTCCGTCGCGCTCGGCGGCTCACTCGCGCTGTTCTCGGCATCGCCGACGGTCGTGGTGCTCGCGACGGGCGTCGGAGTGGCGACGGTCGCACTCATGATCGTGCGGCACACGCCCGCGCACCTGCGCAGCGCCGTGCAGGCGGCGCTGGGCGCCCTGGTGGTCGTGGGGCTCGTCGTCGCCTTCGCGCTCCGGCATCAGATCATCCGCGTCCTCGACGCCGGCTCCGACTTCTCGACCCGCGCCGATCTGTGGAACATGATGCTCGACTTCATCGCTCAGCGGCCGATCACCGGCTACGGGTGGTTCGGCCCGTGGCCGCGTGGCGAGTACCCCTTCACCTACATCAACTTCCTGCTGTCGGACCATCACCAGTCGGCGCTCAACGCCTACTTCGACGCGCTGCTGCAGCTCGGCTGGGCGGGCCTGGCGCTCTTCGTCGTGCTCGGCAGCGTCGCCCTCGTGCGCTCGTGGCTGGTGGCGAGCGTGCGGCGCTCGGTCGTGTACGCGTGGGCGCCGCTCGTGCTCATCACGCTCGGCGTGGAGTCGATGTTCGAGAGCTTCGCGCTCACCGGAACCGGCTGGCTGCTGCTCGTGCTCTGCGCCCTGCGGGCAGGACAGACCAGGTCGTGGCGGGAGAGCATCGACGCGGCGCACACCGACGCGATCCCGACGCTGGGGCCTGAAGGTGGCCGCGGCTGATAACGGCTCGCGGAGATCTCAGGCGGCGAACGGTAGGCTTGGCCCTCGTGACCCACGTGCTGCAGAACGTCGTCTTCCCCCTCGACCGCGATCCCGATCTGCTCCCGCTGTACGCGGATCCCGAGACCTGGTCGGTCATCGATGAGGAACCGGTGCGTGTGAGCAATGTCGCGCATCTGGGGAACATTCTGGGCCGGCACCGCGCTCGTATCGTCTCCGGACGCCGCGTATCTCTGGGCACCTACTTCAATGCGTTCCCTGCGTCGTACTGGCAGCACTGGACAAGCATCCGACAGGTTCGTCTCACCGTTCGAACCTCGGGGCCGGCGACCATCCTCGTCTACCGATCGAACGGCGGCGGCGTGCGCCAGCGAATCGACACGCGCGAAGTGACCGGCGAGGCCAGCACGTCGTTCGACCTGTCGCTCACCGAGTACAGCGACGGGGGTTGGATCTGGTTCGACATCGTCGCGGACGAGAAGAACGCGGTTCTCGAGGGTGCGCAGTGGACGACTGAGCAGGAACCGGTGAGGCACGGCAAGGCGTCGCTCGGCATCACGACATACAACAAGCCCGACTACTGCGTGGACACACTGAAGGCTCTCGCAGCGTCGCCCGATGCTCTCGAGTTCGTCGACCGCATCTTCCTGATCGATCAGGGGACCCAGCTCGTCGCCGAGCAGGAGGGCTATGACGACGTCGCAGCCGACCTGGGTGAGACGCTGCAGGTCATCCGCCAGGGCAACCTCGGCGGATCCGGCGGCTTCGCTCGGTCGATGCACGAGACGCTGCAGCGACCGGAGAGCGACTTCGTCCAACTGCTCGACGACGACGTCCGCATCGAGCCCGAATCACTGCGTCGTTCGATCGTCTTTGCCCGCTACGCCACCACGCCGGTGCTCGTCGGCGGCCACATGTTCGATCTGCTCGACCGCCCGAAGCTGCACGGCTGGGCCGAGGTCGTCGACGAGCATCCGTTCATGTGGCGCAACCTGTACCAGGAGAAGATGCCGCACGACTTCGGGTCCGCGAATCTCCGGCAGTCGCCGCTGCTGCACATGCGAATGGACGCGGACTACAACGGCTGGTGGATGTGCCTCATTCCGCTCGATGCCATCCGCAAGGTGGGGCTCTCGCTGCCGGCGTTCATCAAATGGGACGACGCCGAGTTCTGTCTCCGCGCGGGGAAAGCCGGTTTCCCGACCGTGTCGCTGCCCGGAGTCGCGCTCTGGCATGTGTCGTGGGTCAACAAGGACGATTCCATCGACTGGCAGGCCTACTTCCATGCACGCAACCGAATCGTGGCCGGGCTGCTGCACTCGAACGCGCCCCGAGGAGGCCGGCTGCTCAAGCACAGTTTGCGGGTCGATCTCAAGCACCTGATGATGATGCAGTACTACCCTGTCGCCCTGCGCGCACGGGCGCTGCGCGACGTGCTGTCGGGCCCGGCGCACATGCGCGAGAACCTGGCGACAGCGATGCCAGGAGCTCGCAAGCTGGCGGCGGACTTCCCCGAAACCGTGGTGAATCGCGACCCCAACCGAGTCCTGCACTCTCGCAAGGGCAGGCAGGTGTACAAGCACTTGAAGCAGCACCAATTCGACAGTCCCACAGGACTCCGCCTTCGCTGGTTCACTCTTCGCACGCTGTTCGCCCATTGGCTGCACACCCCGGATCCGGCCAACGTCGCACAGCCCGAGGTCGAGTTCGGCAAGGGCGATGCCCATTGGTGGCGCGTGCCGCGTTTCGACAGCGTTCTCGTCAGCTCCGCTGACGGTTCCGGCAAGAACGTCTACACGCGCGATCGTGCCCAGTACCGACGGATGCTCACCGAGAGTGTGCGACTGCACCGCAGGCTGCGGCGGAACTGGCCGAAGCTGCAGGCCGAGTATCGTGCCGCGCTTCCCCAGCTCGTCTCCGATGACTCCTGGCGCCGGATTTTCGAGGAGCAGGCATGAGCCCCGCCGAGTTCGACCCCGCATCCGCGTCGATCGTCATCGTCACCTACAACCGCTCGCACCTTCTCAGCGGTCTGCTGGCCAGCATCCGGGCGATGGATCCGAAGCCGGGTCGGGTGATCATCATCGACAACGCCTCCGCCGACGACACGACCGACGTCGTCGACTCGTTCCGCGCCGACATCGGCACCGAGATCGTGTACCGCCGACTCGAGACCAACACCGGCGGGTCGGGCGGGTTCAGCGAGGGCATGCGCACGGCGTACGAGCTGGGATCCGGATGGATCTGGATGATGGACGACGACGTCGAGGTGCTGCCGGACGGCCTCGCGAAGATGGGCCGATGGTCGCGGCGATTCAAGAGCATCCAGGGGCGGCGCTACGACTATGACGGCAGCGAGTTCTACTGGCAGTACCGGATCGCCGACCGGATGGGCATCCCGATTCCGTTCGCACCGTCGAAGTTCGACTCCTCGGGCTTCAAGGAGATGAACAGCGGATGCTTCGAGGGCATGTTCATCCATCGCTCGATCGTGGCGCAGATCGGGCTGCCCGACCCGCGCTTCTTCATCTACTGGGACGACCAGATGTACGGCTGGCTGGCCTCCCGCCTGACCACCGCCGTCATCGTCGACGAGTTCGTGCTGCGCCGCACGCGTGAGATCAAGCAGTGGGACATGGGCATCCGGCACATGAACGCGTCCAGCAACGCCTACCGCTACTACATCATGCGCAACCGCGCATACATCAAGCACTACTACCGCGTGCACGGGGCGTACAGTCCAGTGCTCTTCGGCCTCGGCACCACCGCCACCTTCTTCAAGGAGCTGATCCGGCTGCTCTTCGTCGAGCGCACGGTGCGCGGGACGAGCAACCTGCTCCGCGGCCTGCGAGACGGCGCCCGGATCAGCCGCGACCGCACCTGGCAGCCCATGCCGGCACTGGAGGCACGATGAGCGACCCGCAGCCCGAGTACGTGTGGGCCTATCCGGAGGAGAAGACGGGTCGTTCCCGGATGTGGCTGATGATCGGTCTCGGCGCGGTCGCGGTCATCGCGGCGGTCGCGATCGTCCTCGCATTCGTCCGCCCCTGGGAGAACGGCGATCCCGAGCCGGTCTCGTCGGCATCGGCATCCCCCGCGCCGTCGGCGCCGGCATCGGGTTCGCCTTCCCCGACCGCCGCGACGACGCCGACGGCCACCGCCACCCCGGCGCCGACCTCATCATCGGAGCCGACGAGTTCCCCCTCGTCAGCCCCGACCGCGCCGCCACCGCCCGCAGACCCCGCACTCCCCGTCTTCCGCGGCAAGGTGCAGCCCCTGCTCGACGACGCGGCGACGGGCCTGTCGTACGCCGCGGACGCCTCCGGGGAAGAAGGCGTGCAGATCGCCGACCAGCTGCGAGACGACGCCGGCCGCCTGTCCGACACCGTGGCGCCCTCGGCCATCGCCGATCGCTGGCGCTCCGGAGTGCAGTCGTACGGCGAATCCCTGGACACCCTGCGTGCGGCCTTCGCGCAGGGCGGGTCGACCAGCAGCCCGCTCAGCGCGGCCCGCGCGGCGCTGCGCAGCCTGAACGAGCTCGTCGCAGGCTGAGGGGAAGGACCGGTGACGTCTCAGGCAGCCCGATGGTCGGCGTTGTAGCGGTCGACCACGGCATCGATGGGGCCGTCCATGGCCAGTCGCCCCTTGTCGAGGTAGAGCCCTCGTCGGCAGAACCGACGCAGATCGCGTTCGTTGTGGCTGACGAAGAACAGCGTCCGACCTTCGGCGAGCAGCTCGTCCATGCGGTTGTAGCACTTGTCACGGAATGCCTTGTCGCCCACGGCGAGCACCTCGTCGACCAGCAGAATCGGCTCGTCGAGCTGCGAGACGACCGAGAACGCGAGGCGCACCTTCATGCCGTTGGAGAGATGCTTGTACGGGGTGTCCTGGAAGTCCTCCAGCTCGGCGAACGCGATCATCTCGTCGTAGCGCGTGGTGATCTCGGCCTTCGACATGCCGTGCAGTCCCGCGATGAGGCGCACGTTCTCGCGGACGCTGAGATCCCCCACGAAGCCGCCGGTGAGTTCGATCAGCGGCGCCACGCCGCCGTTGACCCGAACCGTGCCCTCGTCGGCGAGCAGCACGCCCGCGACCAGGCGCAGCAGCGTGGACTTGCCCTGTCCGTTGCGACCGACCACGCCGATGGACTCCCCCGGCTGAACCGTGAACGACACGTCACGAAGCGCCCAGAACTCCCCCGGACGCGATCGGCGCCGCGTACCGGCGAAGAGATCCTTGAACGTGCGCCTGCCGCGACGGTTGCGGCGGAATCGGACGCCGAGGCCGGCGACTTCGATCGCGGATGCCATCTTCACAGCTCCTTGAGGACGGTGCGCTCGAGTGAGCGGAAGACCCAGATGCCGAGCGCGAGGATGGCGAAGCTCATCGCGGCGCTCATCGCGACGAGTTCGGGCTGCCACTGATCCGGGAAGAACGCCATCCGGTACAGCGAGAAGATCCCGGCGAGCGGGTTGAACATCCCGAGTGTCTGGAAAGCGCCGGGCAGGTCGTTGACGCTGTAGATGATAGGCGTCGCGTAGAACAGCGCCCGGAGAATGAGAGCGGTGGTGCGCTCCAGGTCGGTGTACAGCGCGCACAGCGGCGCGACCAGCAGTCCCAGACCGACGAGCAGCACGGCCTGCAGCAGAGCGGCGACGGGGAACAGGAGTATGCCCCAGCCGACCTGCACGGTGTGCTCGGGGTCGGTCTCGATGAGGATGTTCGTCACGACGAAGATGGCGAGGACCGGCAGCGAGAACAGGAACTCGATGCCCTTGCTCAGCACGATGCGGTTGACCCAGATCGCACGAGGGATGGCGGTCGAGCGCACCAGTCTGGCGTCCTTCTTGAACGCCCTGGTGAAGTCGCCGACCGCGGCGTTGAACCAGACCCACGGCAGCAGCGCGGTGATCAGGAAGATGATGTACGGCTGCTCGCCGACGGTCCGCTCGAAGACTCGAGTGAAGACGAACCAGTAGATGCCGCTCATCACGAGGGGGTCGAGGACGGACCACAGGTATCCGAGCGCGCTCGTCGAGTACCGGACCTTCAGGTCGCGCCCGGAGAGCAGCCACAGCGAGTGGAAGTAGCGCCGGGGCGTGCCCGGCGCTCCGACCGTGCTCGCCACGTCAGTCGCTCTCGCCGGAGAGGTCGTTCCGCCACATCGACAGGGCCGATCCGATCGCCATGTGCATGTCGAGGTACTGGTAGGTGCCCAGACGTCCGCCGAAATGCACGTCCTGCTCGCCCTTGGCCAGCTCCCGGTACGCCAGCAGGCCCTCTCGGTCGGCGTCGGTGTTGACCGGGTAGTACGGCTCGTCCGCGCGGTCCGCGAAGCGGGAGAACTCCCGCATGATCACCGTCTTGTCGGAGTTGAAGATCTCACGACGCTCGGGGTGGAAGTGCTTGAACTCGTGGATGCGCGTGAACGGCACATCCAGATCCGGGTAATTCATCACGCTGGTGCCCTGGAAGTCGCCGATGTTCAGCACCTCCTGCTCGAAGTCGAGCGTACGCCAGCTGAGCTCGCCCTCCGCATAGTCGAAATACCGATCCACCGGTCCGGTGTACACCACTGGAAGCTGCCAGACCGTGGCGCGCTTGTTCAGCGGCTGCGACTCGTCGAAGTAGTCGACGTTCAGCTTCACCTCGATGTTCGGGTGATCCGCCATGCGCTCCAGCCACGCGGTGTACCCGTCGGTGGGCAGGCCCTCCCACGTGTCGTTGAAGTACCGGTTGTCATACGTGTACCGCACGGGCAGCCGGCTGACGATGTCACCCGACAGCTTCTGCGGGTCGGTCTGCCACTGCTTGGCGGTGTAGTCGCGGAAGAACGCCTCGAACAGCGGGCGCCCGACCAGGGCGATGCCCTTCTCCTCGAAGTTCTGCGCGGTCTTGACATCGAACTCGCCCGCCTGCTCCTTCACCAGCGCGCGCGCTTCGGATGGCGAATATGCCGCGTTGAAGAACTGGTTGATCGTGCCGAGGTTCACCGGCATCGGGTACACGATGCTGTTGTGGTTCGTGTAGACGCGGTGCACGTAGTTCGTGAACGTGGTGAACCGGTTGACGTACTCCCACACCGTCGCGTTCGACGTGTGGAACAGATGAGCGCCGTAGCGGTGCACCTCGATGCCTGTCTCCGGCTCGGCCTCGCTGTAGGCGTTGCCGCCGATGTGCGCGCGACGGTCGATGACGGTCACCTTACGGCCGGCTTCCGCGGCGCGCTCAGCGATGGTGAGGCCGAAGAAACCCGACCCGACGACGAGAAGATCCATGATGGCAATCGTATCGGCGAGTTGCTGGGAGACTCGCGTGGCCACGCGCACCGGTGATCGGGTCCCATGGGCGAGCGACATCTGCCGGCCGCTCGTACTGCGATACGCTCTGCTCACGGATAGCCACGACGCGAACGAATCCCCGACGCGGCGAATACGCGCCGTTCTGTCGAAGGAGACTCCATGCCGGCATCCATCCGCCGTCCCGCGATCGCCGCCGCTGCGGCGATCGCCGCCCTCTCCCTGTCGCTACCGCTCGCTGCCTCCGCAGCGGACGAACAGGAACTGCCGCAGGTCGAGGCGCCGATGCGTGGCTCGATGAGCCCGATCGCCCCCCACTTCCGGGACACCTCCACAGACGCAGACAGAAGCATTGCACCATTTCGCTCGGGCAGCGGCTCGACCAGGCAGACCGCCCTCGCGGGCCCGGTGGAGAATATCCAGGTCGCAGAGGTTCGCTCCACCAGCGTTCTCATCACGTGGCAGGAGCCGACCGGGGGTCCCGTCGCCACCGGATACCAGCTGCAGCTGCTTCTCGATGGAGCTGTGATCGACGAGGCGATGTGGGGTCAGGAGACGAGCGCGTGGATCGATGGGCTGGACCCCGACACCGAGTACGGTGTCCGCATCGCCACCACGAGTGATCAGGGTACTGGTGAGCTGTCCGGAGTGCACACCTTCACTACAGCGCACAACTTCGTTCAACGCATCTTCGGCACCGACCGCTATGAGACCTCGGTGCTCATTTCGCAGGATGCCTTCAACTTCTCCGGAATCGAGGCTGCCTTCGTCGCGAACGGTCGAGACTTCCCTGACGCGCTGTCGGGCGCTGCCGCTGCCGGAGCGCTCGGAGGCCCGGTGCTCCTGACCCGGCCGGCTTCGATCGGGTCGTCTGCGCTGGACGAACTCGATGCGCTCGACCCGAGCTTTGTGCTGGTCGCCGGCGGAGGGAGCGTCGTGAGCAAGACGGTCTACACGCAGGTCGCGGCTCTCGCGGTGGAGGTGGCATTCCGGTTCGCAGGTGCGAACCGCTACGACACCGCCGCACAGGTCTCGATCCTCTGGGATCAATCTCCGGTCGTGTATCTCGCCAGTGGCACGAACTTCCCGGACGCGCTCGCAGGCGCCGCCGCGGCCGGCAACGCGGGCGCCCCCGTTCTCCTCACCCGTCCAGGCAGCCTCCCGACCGAGACAGCCGCCGCTCTGCGGACGCTGAAACCGTCTCAGATCATCGCACTCGGCGGCGTCGGGGCCGTGAGCGCCAAGACGCTGGACGCTGCGGATCGTGCGACCGGCGTGGCCACGACCACGCGGCGACTGGCGGGCGCGTCCCGGTATGACACAGCGGTGAAGGTCTCAGCCGACGCATTCCGCTCGTCGCGGACGCCCGTGCTCTACGTCGCCAGCGGACGCAATTTCGCGGACGCGCTATCAGCAGCAGCCGCAGGAGGCACGCTCGGCGGCCCTGTCCTGCTGACGTACCCGGATTTCGTCCCGGACTCGGTGCTAACGGAGATCGATCGCCTCGACCCGGTGCGTGTGGTCCTCCGCGGCGGTCCCACGGTGATCGCAGACTCCGTGCTGCAGAGGATCAGCAGCATTCTCGCGGACTGACCCCGCAGCGCACGAGCACTGCCGGTGGGCGCCGACCGGCGCTCATCCGCAGTGCTTCTGAAATCAGGATGCCGTTCCGACGACGATTCGCGGGGTGCCACCCCACAGTGCGGCGTCGGAGGCGTTGCGTCCGTCGACGAGCAGCTTCACGCCGGGGATGTCGGCCGGTGCGAGGGTGCGGTAGTCGGCGTGGTCGGTCTGCAGGATCGCGAGGTCCGCGGCCTGCCCGAGGACGTACGGCTCGAAGCCGAGCCCGCGCAGCTCCTCGTCGCTGTAGAGAGGGTCGTGCACGACCACCTCGGCGCCGCGCGCCTTCAGCGCATCCACGGTCGGGAAGACTCCGGAGAACGCCGTCTCCTTCACCCCGCCGCGATACGCGGCGCCGAGCACCACGGCCCGCTGCCCCGTCAGATCGCCCAGGATGCCCTCGGCCTGCGCGACCAGCCGCTCGGGCATGGAGGCATTCAGCTGACGCGCGACGCGCACGATGTCGGCATCCGGGTCGGTCGACAGGTACAGGCGCGGGTACACCGGGATGCAGTGCCCGCCCACGGCGATGCCCGGACGGTGGATGTGGCTGTACGGCTGGGAGTTGCACGCATCGATCACCTTGTACACATCGATGCCGTGCGAGGCCGCGAACAGACCGAACTGGTTCGCCAGTCCGATGTTCACGTCCCGGTACGTCGTCTCGGCCAGCTTCGCCATCTCCGATGCCTCGGTCGAACCCAGGTCCCACACACCGTTCGGCTGCGCGAGATCGGGCCGCTCGTCGAACTGCAGCACCGCCTCATAGAACTCCCGCGCCCGACGGTTGCCCTCCGCGGACAGCGCACCGATCAACTTCGGGTACTTGCGCAGGTCCTCGAACACGCGACCGGTCAGCACACGCTCCGGCGAGTACGCCAGGAAGAAGTCTTCGCCCTCGACGAGGCCGGATCCGTCCTCCAGCATCGGCTTCCACCGATTACGCGTCGTGCCGACGGGCAGAGTCGTCTCATACGAGACCAGCGTTCCCGGGGTCAGGTGCTCGGCCAGCGACTTCGTCGCCGCGTCCATGTACTTGAAGTCCGGCTCCCACGTCTCGTCGTCCACGAAGACAGGCGCGACCAGGACGACCGCATCGGCGCCGGGGATCGCCTCGGCATAGTCGGTGGTCGCGCGCAGCCGACCTGCCGGGATCAGCTCCTCCAGACGCTCCTGCAGATGCGCCTCGCCCGGGAACGGCTCCCTGGCGGCGTTGATCGAATCGACCGCCTTCTGATTGACGTCGACGCCGATCACGTCGTGACCGGCGGAGGCGAACTGGACGGCTAGGGGAAGCCCGATCTTTCCCAGGGCTACGACGGCGATACGCATGAGAGCCAGTCTACGGGCGGGGGCGCCTCACTTCCTGCGCGGTCCCACTCGGGATCGTCTACGCGGGTCACCTGTGGGATATCTTGAGAGACGATCGCCGTCCGCTCTACCCGGAAACCCATCACATGAAATCGCATACCCTCAGCCGCGCCGGTGCGGCCCTGACGACCGCGGCGCTGCTGCTCGCGGGAGGAGCACTCTCCACGGCTGCCGCATCGGCAAGCCCTGCTGTCACAAGCGTCGTCCGGGCGGCCGCCTCGACAGTCGACCGCATCGCGGGCGCCTCTCGCTACGACACGGCGCTTCAGATCTCGCGTCGTACCGCGCCCGGCGTGAAGGCCGTCTTCATCGCCACAGGTCAGAACTTCCCCGACGCGCTCTCCGCCACGACGGCTGCCGCATCCGTGGGCGGGCCCGTGCTGCTCACCAAGAGCGACAGCGTGTGGCCAGGAGTTCTCAACGAGGTGAAGCGCCTGGCTCCCGAGCGGATATACGTGCTGGGCGGCCCGACCGTCATCTCCAGCAGGGTGGTGGAGACTCTGGCGACAGCGGCCCCCGTTCAGAGGATCTTCGGCTCGAACCGCTACGAGACGTCGCGGAAGCTCGTCGCGAAGTTCAGCCCCCGCGCGGAGCAGATCGTCCTCGCAACGGGCCGTCACTATGCCGACGCGCTGGTGGCGGGTGCCGCCGCCGGTGACCAGCACATCCCCGTGCTGATGGTGGACGGCGCGAAGGCCACGCTCGACAACGCGACGCGCAGCCTGATCGCCGCGGCCGGCGCGAAGAAGCTCTGGCTTGCCGGCGGCCACGGCGCCATCAGCATCCCGATAGAGCAGTCGGCACGCACCTCGGGGCTCGACGTCACCCGAGTCGGAGGAGCGACTCGCTATGACACTGCGGCGGCGGTCAACGCCGCGTTCGCGCCCGATGCGCCCCAGACGGTGTTCGTCGCCACCGGTGAGGACTTCCCCGATGCTCTGACCTCGGCCGCAATGGCGGCGCAGAGCAATGCGATCCTCACCCTGTCGCGCGCGACGTGCATGCCACGCGCCAACCGGCTCGCACTCGGAGCTCTCCCCGATGTCCATCGGGTGGCGATCGGGGGGGTCGCGGTCGTGAGCGACGCGGCTGCCAACGGCGCCAGCTGCGGTGAGCCGGCACCGGTCTCGCCGAGCTGGAAACTCGGCGGGTTCACCTTCCGAGACGATGTGCCCGCTCCGTACTCCGATCGTCCGACCGTGAACGTGAAGGACCCGGGGATCGTCCTGGACTCCACCGGATTGCGGGTGCTCAACATGGGTCCTGGCGGGTCGCGCGTGGATCATCCGGTCGCATTCGCGCAGTACGGCATGTCGGCGCTTGCGGAGTATCAGAAGACCGGTGAACGGGTGTGGTTCGACCGCGCGAAGCGGCACGCCGAGCGCCTGGTGCAGATCCGCACGGAACGAGACGGCGCCTGGTTCTACCCCTACCTGTTCGACTGGGCGTCCACGTTCAGCTCCTATACGGCTCCATGGTGGTCGGGTATGGCTCAGGGCGAGGCGCTGTCCCTCTTCGTGCGGATGTACGAGCAGACCGGCGACGAGAAGTGGCGTACCGCGGCCGACCGCACGTGGCAGAGCCTCAACCTGCCTGAATCGCGCACGGAGCCATGGGCGCGCCTGATGGTCGGCGACACGCTGTGGATCGAGGAGTACGCCGGACGCGACGGTGCCAAGCCAATGCGCGTCCTGAACGGGCACATCTTCGCTCTGTTCGGAGTCTACGACTACTGGAAGATGACGAAGGATGCGGAGGTGCTGCGTTACCTGGACGGTGCCGCGGCATCAGTGCTCGAGGTGATGCCGAAGATCCGCGTGCCCAACGGCGTCTCGTATTACTGCTGGCAGAGCGGATGCTTCGTTCCCCGCTGGCAGCACAAGACCTATCACCCGATCCACAGCTGGCAGCTGGACACGCTTGCACGATTGACGGGCGATCAGCGATTCGCGAACTGGGCTGCGACTCTGCGCAAGGACTGGTCTCCGACCAGCTCGCGAGCTCTGCTGGCCCCCGTGGAGGAGCCGCTCGCGCCCAGCGAGGAGCTGCTGCCCAACGACGCCGAGGCGATGTCCGGCACCGGAGTCTCCGCCGACGAGTGACCGCGGCGGGAAGCAGAGGAGTCGGGCCGCAGCTGCGGCCCGACTCCTCTGCTGTCGGCGCTCAGCGCGCGTGACGTGAGAGAACCTCGATCACCCGCGCGGCGGCATGCCCGTCGCCGTAGGGTGCGGCATCCGTCGGCGTCGGGCGGGGCCGAGTCACGCCCGCTGCGATCTCGGCGGCGGTGTTGGCCAGAACATTCCAGCCGAGTTGCACGGTCTCGACCCATTCCGTCTCGGTGCGCACGGTCGTGCACGGCACGCCGAGCAGGAATGCCTCCTTCTGCAGGCCGCCGGAATCGGTCACGACACCCGCGCTGCAGAGGGCCGCGGCGATCAGCTCCGGGTATGCCAACGGAGAGTGCGCGATCAATGAGCCCTGCGTGAGCTCGACACCGTGGGCAGCGGCCTTGGCCACGACCCGCGGGTGTGCGAGCAGCACGACCGGCTTGTCGAGTCCTGCAAGGCTGCCAACCACCTCCGCGAGTCGACCGCCGTCGTCAGTGTTCTCGGCGCGATGGATGGTGGCGACATAGAAGCCGCGCTCCTCGAGCCCCAGCTCCCCGAGCAGCGCAGGCGGCTGCGTGGATACCTGATCGCGCACCTCGAACAGCACATCCGTCATGACATCCCCGACGAGCTCAGTGCGCTCGACGAGTCCCTCGTGGGCGAGATGATCGGCCGCGACCTGAGTCGGGGCGAGAAGCAGGTCCGCGGCGTGGTCAGTCAGCACCCGGTTGTGCTCCTCCGGCATGCGGCGATTGAAGCTCCGCAGCCCTGCCTCCAGGTGCGCCACCGGGATGTGCATCTTGACCGCGCTGAGCGCAGCGGCCACGGTCGAGTTCGTGTCACCGTAGACGAGCACCCAATCGGGTCGGTGCTCGTCGAGGACTGCATCGAGCGCGGCGAGCATCGCCCCGGTCTGCACACCGTGCGAGCCGGATCCGACGCCGAGGTGCACATCCGGCGCGTCGATGCCAAGGTCCTCGAAGAAGACGTCGGAGAGCATCGGGTCGTAGTGCTGACCGGTGTGCACGATGACATGTTCGACCCCGGCCGCGCGGGCGGCCTTATGGATCGGGGCGAGCTTGACGAACTGTGGGCGTGCACCTACGACGCTGACGATCTTCACATGCACAAGTCTACGGATACGTGCCCAGAACCAACGCAGGGCGACAGGTGCCTCAGTGCGCTGTCAGGCGGCGCATGATGCCCTCCTCGACCGCGATGTCCGCATCCGACGACATGCGTCCGGCGATCTCATCCGCGGCGTGCTTGAAGCCCTGCACCTGCTCCGGTGTGACCTCCCGCAGCGCTTTCACGAGGTCGGCGGCGCTGTACCCCGGCGTGATTACGCCGAGCCCATGCGACGATATGAGCCGGTCGGTCTCGAGTGAGGTGCCGTAGACCATGCCGAGTCTCGCCTGCACGAAGTCGAAGAACTTGTTCGGCAGCATCAGCCGGTGATTCGGTGTGTGCGGCGGCAGCAGGAACACGCCGAGATCGAAGGGATTCAGCGCGGCGGGGAGATCATCGGGCGGCACGGCGTCGTGCAGTGTCGTGCGCGGACTCGCGTCGATTCGTGCGAGGAGCTTCTGCCAGTAGGCGTCCGCCTGCCGTGACGGGATGAGGAAGAGATCGAGGCTGTAACCGTCGCCGAGCTGGTCCACTGCGTCGATGATCGCCTCGATGTTGCGTCCGGGCACCGCGCCCCCGCTGTGCACGAGGCGTATCGTCCCCGGCTCTGGTTCGCTCGGGGCGAGCTCGGGAACGAAGGGCCGGGCGTTCCGCACGATCTCGGGTGACACACCGAACTGAGCCCTGTACATCTCAGCGATGGAGGCGTTGATCGTCGTGGCGGCATCGACCCGCGGAAGGTATCGAGCGCACACCCAGTGCATGAAAGGCGCGATGAGAAGGCGCCACGAAAGCACGTGGACCCGTTCGGCCGGCGCCCATTCATGCAAATCGCACCATATCTTCGGTGAGCCGGCGACCTCGAATGCGACCGGAAGCGCACGCGCCTCGTTGGCCACGACGACGTCGAACTCCATACCGTCGATGAGGCTGAGCGCGGTACGCACGGCCGGCGCGTCCAAAGCGACCGACCGGTACGCCCTGAGCGCCAGCTTCGCGACACCAGGCACCGTCTGCGGCAACGACGGCAGAGCCCGATCGATCTCGAGGTGATCGGCGGCGGCCTCCGGCTTGGTGCCGTACGACAGGGTCGTCACCTCGCCATGCCGGCGGAGCACGTCGAGCTGGCGCAGCACGCGCGCGTCGGATCGTATGTTGGAGAACGAGATGCAGAGTATTCGCGTCGTCATCGGGTGATCTCCTCATAATGGTCGGACAGCTGCTGCGCACTGCCTGCGAGGCTGCGATGCTGCACGACGAAGTCGCGCGCACGCGCACCGATGGCTGCGTGCTCGTGCTCGCTGAGCTCGAGGAGCGAGGCCAGCGCCTCCCCGAGGGCGTCGACGTCGCCCTCACGCACCACGAGACCGGTGACCCCGTCGTCGATCATCTCCTTGGCGCCGCCGGAGTCGTACACGACCACGGGAACGCCCATCGCCTGCGCCTCAAGCGTCACCAGACCCGCGGCCTCTCGCCATTGGCCGTGTCTTCTGGTCGGAAGCGCGAGCGCAGTCGAGCGGGCGAGCACCTCGCGAACCTGATCCTGAGTGAGTGCGCCATGCACATCGATATGCGGATGCTCGTGCGCTGCCCGCTCGACCTCGGAGCGCAACGGGCCATCGCCGACGAGGGCCAAGCGGTGCGGCATGCTCCGGTGCAGCCTGATCGACTGGCTCACGAGGTCGCGCACACCCTTGCGTTCCGACAGCGCGCCAACGAACACGATGCGCGGCTGCTCCGGTTGCACGCCTCTCAGCGGCTGGTATCGGTCGGTGTCGATGCCCTGGTAATGCACGACCACCCTCTTCGGGTCGGCGCCAGCGGCAACCACCCGGTCGGCCAGGTAGTGGGAGACAGCCAGAACCCGCGCAGCCGACGAGAACGCACGGCTGACGCCATTCTGATGAACGGCGAGTCGAGCGCGTGCGATTCCGCGGACGGATTCCAACGGAGTCAGGGGTACGTAGACGTCCGCGCCGTGCACGGTGAGGATCATCGGGGCTCCGGTCGCGCGGTGCGCTCGAACCGCGGCACCCGACAGCGTCGCAAAGTGCTGGTGGATCACATGAGGTCGCCACTCCATGAGGGCGCGTGCCGTCACCCCGGTCAGGTATGGCGCCACCCAGTCGCGAGTCGCATATGGGCGGGACGCGAGCACCGGGATCCGCGCGCTGGCGTCATCCACCTCCAGCCCGGTCAGACTGGCCGGATCGCCGATCTCCGCGGCTCCGGTGAAGAACCGGAAGTGGTGCGCGTCGCGCATGGCGACAGCGTGCTGAATCGCGAAGTAAGTCGGGGGCACGCGTAGCGTGCCCTTCGTGACCGCGACTCTCACTGCGCCGTCCCCCTGCCGGTGGCCAGCGCGGTCAGTGCATCGATCCGGGGGGCGAGCTGCGCCGAACGACTATATCCGGCGGCCCAGTGCTGGGCAGCTGTGCGCTCGGCCGCAGTCTGCGTCTGAGCCATGTCGCCGGTACGGACCAGCGCGTCCGCGATCTCCTCTGGTGCCAGTGACCGGACCGCACAGCACGCAGGTGAGCCCAGCAGAACGTCTGTCGCCGCGTTGGACGGCTCATGCACCGCGACGATGGGGATCCCCGTCGCGGCGTACTCGTACACTTTCCCGCTGGTCACGTAGCGGCCGGTGCCCAGCGCCAGCACGAGCGCATCCAGACCGGCATACACCTCGCCGATCGCAGCCTTGCTGACCGGACCCACGAAACGCACGCCATCACGCTCGGCACGCGCCAGGGCTTCAGCCGCTGCTCCGGTCGCACCGAAATGCCCCAGATAGCCGTGGATCACCAGCTCCGCGGCGCGGAGTTCCCCCGAGCGCTCGCGTGCGATCCGCCATCCCTCCAGCAGCTCTGCGATGGGCACGGCGTCCGAGACGGTGCCGATATAACCGAAACGCAGCCCCGTTCGGCCTGTCCGAACCGGCACCCTCAGCGGCGCATCGTACTCGTCGAACCCATTGGCGACCACGCGGATGCGATCAGCCGCGAGCGGCGAACGCTCCCTCTGCCACTGTGCGATCGACTCATTCACGAACCAGATCTCGGAAGCACCGGACATCAGTCGCCGCTCCCATCGACCCACACGCGAACGATCGGAGTGCAGCGTGCGGCCTGAGAAGACGTCCAGTCGCCACGAGTCGCGGTAGTCCATCACATACGGCACGCCGGCCGCGTTGCTCAATGACCAGCCGGGGATGAAGTCGACGTGCGGGTTGGCCGTGCCCATTGCGAGGCTCACCGGCCGGTTCGCGTGCACCCGCGAGGCGGCCGACTCCAGGGCCGGCCTCCAGCGCCCATAGGCCCGTTCCGGGAATCGGATGAGGTCGTGCCGCCAGTCGGCGGCGGCCCACAGCTCAGGGTGCCGCGCCCGGGCGCGTGACCACGCCGACATGTCCGACGAGAAGGCGGGGACGCTGACCGGCACCCGCTCGACGCGAACAGCCGGATGTATCCGCCGTTCGAGCATCACGTCGCCCCCTGTGGAGCTGAGAAAAGTCTCGCGAGGCGCCGTGAGCACCGTGACGTCCCATCCGCGCTCGGCGAAGGCGTTCACGGTCGCAAGCGCTCGGTACACGCCACCAGCGCGGCTCGGGGGGAACCCCCACGCTGTGTAGAGGAGATGCGGGCGGTGCGTCATCTGAGCTGGCCGATCGCCGTCCGCGCGGCTGGGTAGCCGGACACCGCCGGGATCTCGCGCCCGCGCCGCTCGGCCACCCGACGCCATGACCACGCGGCGAACCCGCCGTCGCGCTCCGGAGCGACGATCAGATCAGCCCGGCGCACGGCATCGCGCACGCGGGGGTCGCGGCGGGTGGCGCGCCAGAATCGCGCCCCGGAGTCGGTGGGCAGGACCCTCACCAGCGTGCGCAGCATCACATTTCCCCTTGTGGCGGCGGATATGCGCGCTCCGAAGGTCCTCTGCGGCACCATGATGCGTTCGTCGGACAGCGCACTCGTACCCGTCCACGACACCACGATCACCTCATCCGCGTCCGTCAGCGTCGGCAGCGACTCCGGACCATACGATCCGCTAGGCGAGAAGATGACGATCCTCATCGTGCAGGGCTCCGTTTCACGAGCTCGGAAAGAGCGGCGACCGGGCCGCTCAGCTGTTGCATGCGCTCCCATCGCTCCCCCCATCGGACGGCTTCGGCGCGTGTCTGTGCCGTCTGAGCGCGGATCGTGGCGGCCGTCGCAACGAAGGCCTGAGCGATGTCATCGGAGTCGAGCGAGGCGCTCGGCGTCCACACCGGAGAGCTCTCCATGATGCTGGTAGCGGCGCTGTCAGGGTCGTGCACGGAGATGACGGGCAGACCGGTGCCGGCGAACTCGAAGACCTTGCCGCTCGTGACGCCCGGCCCGCTGGCCAGAGCGAGAACCAGGCCGTCGAAACCCGCATAGGTGGCCGCGACGTCAGCTTTCGCGACAGGTCCTTCGTAGTGGATGCCTTCCGCGGCGGCGCGGCGGAGGTAGTCCTCGAGCGCGGCATCGGCGACTCCGGTGCGACCGAGGTGTCCTCGCAGCACGATGCGCGCTCGAGCGATCTCGTCAGAGATCCTCCGAGCGCGGCTCCATCCTTCGAAGAGCACCTCGGTCGGGAACTGACCAGTGTTGATCGTGCCGATGTACCCGAACGTGAGTGGTCTGTCGCCATCGACCTCACGGAACGGCACCGCAGGACTCGCGCCGTCGATGATGTCGAAGCCGTTGGGCACGA
Organism: Microbacterium sp. AR7-10; assembly: GCF_001878835.1. Taxonomy (NCBI): domain Bacteria; kingdom Bacillati; phylum Actinomycetota; class Actinomycetes; order Micrococcales; family Microbacteriaceae; genus Microbacterium; species Microbacterium sp. AR7-10. Next base: position 23,625 of record NZ_MJIR01000071.1, read on the forward strand.
CGTGCATCCTCGGGCTCGCAGCTGGATACTTGCTGCGATGCCATGCGCGGATGGGCTCGTTGACGAACCACACCTGGTCTGCGGCCTCGATAAGCCGCTGCTCCCACCGTGAGGCGCGCGCTCCGACGCGAGTCTGAGACTCGCCCGTGAAGACATCAATCGTCCACGCGTCGCGGTAGTCCATCACGTGGGGCACGCCGAAGCGGCGCTTGAGCTCCCAGCCGGGCATGAAGTCCACGGAAGGGTTGGCCGTGCCGAACGCCAGGTCGACAGGATGCTCGCGATGCACGCGCACGGCGGCCCGTTCCAGGGCCGAACGCCAATCCCCGAACGCCGGCTCGGGGAACCGGCAGGCGCGCGCGAGGCCCCACAGCTCGGGGTGTCGGGCACGGGCCCAACCCCAGCTGGTGATGTCGCTCGAATACGCCATCGATGAGAATGGCACCTCGACGACGCGCACCGACGCGGCGACCTGAGCCGACAGGCTGTCGTCGACCATCCCCTCGGATGCGAAGACGCTTCGAGGCGCGGTCAGAACAGTGACGTCCCAGCCGTGCTCGGCGAATGCACTGGCCAAACCGATGGCTCGATACACACCGCTGGTGCGAGCAGGTGCGAACGCCCAGGCCGTGAGCAGTACGTGAGGTCTCATTCCGCCTGCTCCCCCCTGCCGAGGAACGGAGCAAGGACTCGCGCGCTGAAGCCGCCGTCATGCACTGCGCGCACATAGGCGGGTCCACGCTGCGCGATCGCGCGGTATGTATCAGGTCGCGCCGCCACATCGCGGAGGAGGTCCTCCAGGGAGTCCGGCGTGGCTTCGACTATCGGCGGCTCGAGTCCTGTCACCGAGACGATGTGATCACGCACCTGGTGGTGCAGGTGCGCGAAGACAAGGCGCCCTGCCGCCATGGCCTCGATCGACGTCGTCGAATAGATGCCCAGAGCGAACTGATCGAGAACGATGTCGGCCGACGCGAAGCGACCTGGCATGTCGGACGGGGGTATGCGGATGACCCGCTGGTAGTCGATGACGCCCTCGGAGGCCAGCCTCTTCAAGGCCGGCTCTATCAGCGCCGTCCCCTTCACAGCGGGGTTGGTTGGAGCATGCAGCACGACGGGCCGGTTGGTGCCGAACGCGGGCTCCGGGTTCTTCCAGTGTTCTGGATCGACGACATTCGGAAGCCACTGCGCCGTCGGCCAGTCCTCACGCAGCTCCGGAGTGGCGACGAACACCGGAAGCCCCGATCGCTCGAGGATGGCTCTGTTGCGTGCCGCGCGCGCTTCCAGCGCGCTGGTCCACTCAGGGTCGGCGTCACGGAAGGGCGACCATCGATCGATCGCAGCGTGGCGCAGAGGTGACCGCAGATCGGTGCCGTGACTCACGAAAGCCACCTCCACGCTGCGAGCACGCAGCCACTGGATCTCACGCTCGACGAATCCCTGGAACGCCAACCCGAACATGGACCGCTCGGCCTCGACGAGCACGTGGGTGAAACCCGTCACCACGGCATCACGCTGACGACGTGCCCAGGTGCCCGACGAGTCGAAGACAGCCTGCGGTACGTCATAGTCGGCCGCGAAGCCGAACCCGTTAGCGGACGCGACCTGCATGTTGATGGCTCCGACCCCGTCGAGTCGCGCAGCTGCGCGCGCCCAGAGATGCCCTTGACCCGCGAAGTTGGCAGGAGCGATGAGAAGCCGCGCGTCGCCATCGGGCGCCCGGATCGGCTCGGGGACATCCGCCGGATCGAAGCGCCGTCCCCGGGGACGCAGGGGCAGGGACAACCAGTCGGGCAGCAGACCGAGCGCGAGGCGGTAGGCGATGCGCGCCTTCGCTGTCATCGTGCTCATGCGAGTCCCGCGAGTCGAGCCTGGGCCGCGAACTCCGGGCTGTCGGCGACGACCTCTGCGAAGCTGCCTTTGGCCGTCACCGTCCCGTCATGCATGAACAGCACGAGATCGGAGTCCTTGATGGTGCTCAAGCGATGGGCGACGGCGATCACCGTGACGTCTCCCCGCAGATCGCGGATCGCATCGGCGACGTCGGCCTCGGTCTTCGTGTCCAACGCGCTCGTCGCTTCGTCCAGCACCAGGACCAACGGCTCGTTGTACAGTGCCCGGGCGATGCCCAGGCGCTGCCGCTGTCCGCCGGACAGAGTGAGTCCGCGCTCTCCAACCCGGGTGAGAAGGCCATCGGAACGCTGCTGGATCACGTCCCAGAGCTGCGCACGCCGGGCGGCGGCTTCCACCCGTTCGACGTCGATGTCGTCACCCCATGACAGGGCGATGTTCTGCGCGATCGTTCCGTCGAACAGCGTCACCTCCTGAGGCACGTAGCCGACGTGCGATCGCCACGCCGCCATGACGTCGGCGAGCGCCCTGCCATCGATCTCGATCGCTCCCGTTGTGGGGGTTAGCAGACCGAGCAGAAGGTCGACGAGAGTCGACTTCCCAGCGCCTGACGCGCCGGCGATGCCCACCGTCGCACCCATCGGGATGCGCAGGTCGATGTCGTAGACGGCCGGACGCTCCGCGTTAGGGAACGTGAACTCGACCCCGCGGAGCTCGAGAAGCTGAGGCTGACCAGGAAGGGGCTGCTTACCCAGCACCTCGTGATCGGCTAGGAACTTCTTCGACGCCTCGATGTCCTCGATCACGGCATCGACATACGGCGCAGAGGTCATCGTCCGGGTGAGCACGGCCTGGAAAGCAGTGAGCGAAGGAACCAGGCGGAAGCCTGCGATGCCGAAGAGCGCGACCGCCGAGACGGTGGCGTCCATGTCTCCGTCGTTCGTGATGAAGGCTGCCCCACCGACGACTATGAACCCTCCGATGATGGCAGCATCGAAGATGAACCGTGGAACCGCGGCGAGAAAGCTGGAGTTCGCGCGCGCCTGCGATGTGCGCACCCGTGTCGCTCGGACCACCTCGCTTACCTCGTCGGCTTTGTCGCGCAGCGTAATCTCCTTCAGCGAGGCGACCATCCCGGAGATCAGGGCAGCCACCCTCAGAGCCGAGTCCCGCGCGACGCGGGCAGCCTGACGGGTCTTCCCGCTGAGCACGAAGTACTGCAGAACGCTGATGCCACCGAGGTAGACGATGGTGATCAGCGCCGTGACCGGCTGTGTGACGACGATGACTCCGATGACCCCGACAGACGTCACGAAGAGACCCGGCAGGGTGGTAACCGGGAGGAGGAACCCTGCGATGACGTTCGCGATCCCGGTGTCGGACATGGCGACGATCTGAGCGCTGTTGCGCGAGATGCGGTCAGTCCATGACGAGCGGATGTACGCGCCGAACAGCTCCTGACCCACGGCCAGCTCGTAGGAGGCGAATCGCCGCGTCGCGATCCACTGCAGCCAGACATTCGCCGCCGACTTGGCGATGACCACCCCGGCGAGGATAAGGATCAGGGTCAGTACGTGCGTCTGCGATACCGCACCGATGACGGGAAGCTGCACGCCCCCGCCGGTTACTATGCCTGCCAGGGCGAGCGCGAGCACCATGAGCGCCACGACGTCGACCACGGACAGCAACGCCGAGACCACTCCGAACATGATGAGGAAGCGGCGAGCGGTCGCGGGGAGGAAAGGCAGCAGGCGACGCAGCGTCGTGGAGATGAGCTTCATGGGTTCACGGTGCTACCGCTTCGCCGGTCCGGGCGGATCGCAGCGCCGCCTCCACGACCGTGAGGGTGCGCTGACCCTGTTCCATGGTGACGACGTCGGTCTGCTGGCCGAGGACGGCGTCACGGAAGGCTTCATGCTCCACTTTCAACGGTTCGCGCTTGGCGAGCGCGAAGCGTGTGACGTCTCCCTCCGATACGCCGCGGAATGAGGAGACGGACTCCCACTCCAGCGGGAAGGTGCCGTTGGCGTAGAACGTCAGATCGCCGGTGGAGGTGTCGGCGACGAAGGCGCCCTTCTCCCCCGTGACGACGGTGACGCGCTCCTTCATCGGGCTGAGCCAGTTGACGATGTTGTTCACGATCACGCCGGACTTGGTGCGGCCGGTGATGGTGATCATGTCCTCGAACTCGCGTCCGGACTTGAACGCGGTCTGCGCGAACACCCGCTCGTAGTCGGACTGCACAACCCAGGCCGTGAGGTCGACATCGTGGGATGCGAGGTCTTTCGCGACTCCGACATCGGCGATGCGGGAGGGGAACGGACCTTGACGGCGCGTGACGACCTGGTAGACCGCTCCGAGCTCGCCCGCCTCGATCCGCCGACGCAGCTCCTGCAGGGCGGGGTTGAACCTTTCGATGTGCCCGACCGCGCCGACCAGACCCGCGTCCTTGAAGGCGTCGACCATGCGCTGACCGGCCTCGAGGGAATGAGCGATCGGTTTCTCCACCAGCGTGTGCACCCCGGCGGATGCCAGCTTCAGCGCCGCGTCCTCGTGGAAGCGAGTCGGCACGGCGACGACGGCGATCTCGATGCCTGCCGCGATCAGCGCATCGATGTTCGGAAGCACCTCGAGATCCCCCGCCACACCGTGGGGGTCGCCGCCCGGATCGGCGATCGCGACGAGATCAACCCCGTCCAGCTCACGCAGCACCCGCGCGTGGTGGCGCCCCATCATGCCGACGCCGAGCAGCCCGGCCCGCAGCACCATCAGGCGCCCGCCCCGGCCAGCGTGTTCACCGCGGTCACGATGCGCTCCAGATCCTGCTGCGACAGCGACGGGTGCACCGGCAGCGAGGCGACCTCGCGCGCCGCCCGCTCGGTCTCGGGCAGGTCAACCCCAGATGCGTACGGGGCGAGCGACGGCAGGCGGTGGTTCGGGATCGGGTAGTACACGCCCGCGCCGACGTTGTGCTCCGCCTTCAGCGCCGCGACGAACCCGTCACGGTCCTCAGGAACCCGGATCGTGTATTGGTGATACACGTGCACCGCCCCCTCGGCGACCGGCGGCACCACGACACCCTGCAGGTTCGCGTCCAGGAACGCGGCATTCTGCTGACGTGTCTTCGTCCAGGCATCCACCTTGGTCAGCTGCACCCGCCCGATCGCCGCATGGATATCGGTCATCCGGGCATTGAACCCGATGATCTCGTTCTCGTACTGCCGCTCCATGCCCTGATTGCGCAGCAGCTTCACCCGCCGTGCGATCTCGTCGGTCGCGGCGGTGACCATGCCGCCCTCACCGCTGGTCATGTTCTTCGTCGGATACAGACTGAACATCGCGAACTCGCCGAACGAGCCCACCGGCCGACCATCCAGCGATGCGCCGTGCGCCTGAGCGGCGTCCTCATACAGCGCCACTGCGCGGTCAGCCGCGATCTTCTCCAGCTCACGCATCCGGCCCGGGTGACCGTACAGGTGCACCGGCATGATGCCCTTCGTCTTGGACGTGATCGCCGCAGCCACCGCCTCAGGATCCAGCGTGAACGTCTCTGGCTCGATGTCCACGAACACCGGTGTCCCCCCTGTCAGCGCCACCGAGTTGCCGGTCGCGGCGAACGTGAACGACGGCACGATCACCTCATCACCCGGCCCCACACCGGCCGCCAGCAGCCCCAGATGCAGACCGGCCGTGCCACTGTTCACCGCCACCGAAGGACGCCCCGGCACGAAATGCGCCGAGAACTCCTGCTCGAAAGCCGCGACCTCCGGCCCCTGCGCGACCATGCCGCTGCGCATCACATGATCGACAGCCTCGCGCTCCTCATCACCGATGATCGGCTTCGCCGGGGGAATGAACTCGCTCACGCGGCCTCCTTGGTAAGAGTTCCATTGCTTTCCACAAAACGATCGCCCGTCGTCGGGCAGACCCAGGTGGTTTCGTCGTCGCCCGCGATGAGGGGCACGCCCGACTCCCCCACCCAGCCGATCCGGCGCGCGGGCACACCGGCCACCAGTGCGTAAGCGGGAACGTCCTTGACGACCACTGCGCCGGCTGCAACCGTCGCCCAGGCACCGATCGTGACCGGCGCGACGCAGGTGGCGCGCGCGCCGATGGCCGCGCCCTTCCCGACGGTCACGCCCACGGGCTCCCAGTCATGGGCGCTCTTCAGCGTGCCGTCGGAGTTGATCGCCCGCGGGTACGTGTCGTTGGTCAGGACTACTGCCGGCCCGATGAACACTCCGTCGGCGAGCTTCGCGGGCTCGTAGACCAGGGCGTAGTTCTGCACCTTGCAGTTGTCGCCCATCCGCACTCCGGTGCCGATGTACGCGCCACGGCCGACGATGCAGTTCTCACCCATCTGCACTCCCTCGCGAACCTGGGCGAGGTGCCAGATCGAGGAGCCGTCGCCGATAGACGCCTCTGTGGAGACGTCTGCGGACTCGACAATACGCACGCGGGGGGAAGAAGTCATCGGGCTCGCCTTTCACTGCCGCTGTTCGTCGTGCGGGCACTGTCCACGATTCTACGGGTGGTTGCCTGGGCGGCCAGGGTCACCACATCTGCGACGCGCTCCGCAACGGCGCTGAGGGAGACGTTCTGCTGGGCCCAGGCTGCGCGTCGCTCGCGTTCCGCGGCGGTCGTGCCATCTGCAGAGTCGGCGAGCAGCTCGCGCATGGCCTGCGCCACTGCCTCAGGGGAGAACTCGACTGCGCGTCCGAGGGCTGCCGAGCGGACGAGGTCCGCCCCTGCTGCAGGGCCGGCGAAGAGGACCGGCGTACCTGTGGCCGCTGCGGCATATGTCTTCGTCGGCTTGGCGAAGTCGTACCCGATGCCGGGCACGATACTCACCAACGCGCCGGCGGCCCCGCGGATCCAGGAAGTCGACTCGGCCGGACTGACCACTCCGCCGAACAGCACCCTACCGGGCAGGAGACGCTCGGCGACCTCCCGGAGCGAAGACTCGACCGAGCCCTGTCCGAAGAATCGCAGTCGGAGGTCGGGATAGTCGTCGGCGATCAGGGCGAACGCTCGGATGAAGACGTCGGGCTGCTGCCACTCCGACATGGTGCCGGTGTACACGAAGTAGGAGCCGTCATCTGCCGCCTCGGCCGCAGGCGTGAAGATCTCCGTGTCTATCCCGTTCCCGACCGTGGTGACGTCATCCGGATCCGCTCCGAGCAGAACGAGGCGCTCGGTCACTTCGTCGGACACGGAGATGATGGAGTGGGCGCGACGGAGAACCGCGCGCTCCATCCACCGCATGATCCTGACGACGGGCCGAGCTGCGCCCATGGAGATCACGCCGTCGGTCCAGACATCGGCGGCGTAGTAGACGAACGGTCTGCGCCGAAGCGCGGCGACGAGCGCGACCATAAGGCCCGTCGTCGGAGGCGACTCCGCGACGGCCACGTCGAACTTCGTTCCCAGCATTCGCATTAGCAGCGGAACATCGAAGCTCATGTACTGCAGGTAGCCGCGCACATTGCCACCGGCGTCGCGCAGCACTGGCCAGCGTCGGACCTCGAGGCCGCGCGTGTCACGAGCCGAAGGGGCATGCGCGGGCGGGATCGTGGTCATGACGGTCACGCGCTCACCGCGTCCGACGAGCGCACGAGCGAGCGCACCGAGGCGGAACGCTCCTGCACTCACCTCCGGCGGGAAGAGCCGAGAGGCAATGACGACCCGTGACTGCGAACTCACAAGCCCGCTCCGTCGGAGTTCGGCGCGCAGTCCCCTGCGGACGACGAGGGGTCCCTGGCGATCCCGTTCTCAAGTTGTGCGATACGCCGCTCATGGAAGGCGGACTGCTCGGCCAGAACGCGGAGCTTCTCCTCCACCCTGGTCAGTTCGGCGCCGTATTGCAGGCTGACGAGGAATAGAAGTCCGATGGCGACGAAGAACACCAGGTTGACCGGCACGACGATGCCGACGGCGGACGCGGCCCAGCCCAGGGTCTGCGGGAAGACAGCGATCACGAGGGACATCACTCCCCCGACGAACCACCAGCCCGCGTGCCGTTCGCGCAACGTTCCGCGTCGCATGAGTTCGATGATCGCGATGAGGGCGAGTACTGCCGCCACGATGCCGAAGATGTACGTGACCGTGCTCATGTTCATGTCCATGCGTCACTCCGAACCTTTGCGCGCGGCCTCATCATGGCAAGTCCGAACGCGGCGCAGGCGCGGATGAGGTACACCGCAGCCTTGATCGGTCGATGCGACGGCTCGCCCCCCTGGCGGACGCGCATGGCCACCGGCACCTGCTCGATGTGCAGGCCTGCGCGAGCGGCGATCACAAGAGCCTCGATCGTGTCTCCGAGATACTCGGCCGGGAACTCATCCGAGAAGAGCTCGACCGCGCGCGGTCCTGCTGCTTTGAAACCGCTGGTCACGTCGGTGAGTCGAGTGCGTGCCACTCTGCTGATCACCGTGGCGAGCAGACGCATCGCCCACTTGCGCGGACCTCGGACGCCGTATTCGCCTCTGCCGGCGAATCGCGCTCCGATCACCAGATCCGCCTGATCGAGCCGCGCGATCATCTCCTCGATCATCCGAGGATCGTGCTGTCCATCGGCATCCACCTGCACCACGACCTCGTAGCCATGCGCACGAGCGAACCGGAAGCCGGCCCGCATCGCCCCGCCCACTCCCAGATTGAACGGCAGGGGCAGAACATCGGCGCCTGCGCTGCGAGCGCGAAGCCCAGTGGCATCGTCAGAGCCGTCATCGATCACCAGGCATCGCGCGGAAGGGTACGCCGTGCTCACGTCGCGGACCACGTCCGCAACGGAGTCCTCCTCGTTCAACGCCGGAATCACGACGAGAACGGACAGATCAACCGGGCGCATCCTCACGATCCTAGCGAGAGGAGCCTTGAGACTACTGAGCGCACGCCGTGATGCGCCAGAGCGAGGCGTCACCCACAGCGTCGACGAGTTCGAATCCAGGCTGACCGGTGAAATCGGTCATACCGGGCATCAGGTAGCGTCCAGGAGCGCGTTCCCCGGCGCCGAAATCCAGGACATACTTCGGAGAACCGTAGACCTCCAGCGCCTCGCAGACCGACGGATCGGTGGAGACGTCGCGGAGATGCGCCGACAACGCGCGCCATGCGTCGGTATCCGGGGCTGCCCAGGTCCGGGGGTACACGTCGCGACCGCTGAGGAAGTAACCGAACCCCGACCCCGTCGAAGGGTTGGCGATCACTCTCGCACCGGCGGGGACCAGGTCGTCGAGGGATTCGAGGACCTTTCGCTCGTCCGGGCTGAGATACGCGTCGTCGGTCGCGAGATACCGCGACTCGCGATCGTACGTCCCCTGCGTTACAGCGGGCATCGCGACCGGTCGGACGATCACGATCACGATCACGAGCACGGCAGTGGCTGCAAGACCCAGCAGCGTGATCGCCCCCGCTCTGCTCGCCGCAGCCTTCGCGGCGAGCATCCGAACCAGCACGTCCGCTCCGAGCGCTGCGAGTGGTATCACCACGATCGGCGCGAGAGCAGCGATGCGATACGGATCGGCGTACCAGGCGCCCAGCAGGCCCACCCGCACGATATCGCTGCCCACAGCCGCGACGAGCAAATACAGCCCAGAGATGCCCGCCCAAGCCACGACGAACCAGCGAAGGCCTGTCGATCGCGCGGCGAAGATGATACCTACCAGCATGAGGAGGCTGATGGCGTAAGCGAACGGGATCATCACCTGGCCGTTGAACAGCACATCGAGGAAGACCTCGCGCTTCCCGCGGAAGGGCGGCCAGTGCGACCCCGACGTCCCCTGCGCGAGGTACAGCCAGATGCAGGCGACGAGCGCCCACAGAGCGGCGAGAGCCGCGACGGTTCGCGTCGAACCCCATGCCGCCCGACGAGCGAGGGCCCTCCATGACACCCATACGGCGCAGATGGCCATCCATGGCAGGATTCCAGCCGGCTGCGCAAGCAGGATGGCAGCCGCCGCGACGAGGACCAGGAGCGCGAGCCGTGTCACGTGTCCCGCTCGACTCGTATCGTCCCTCCATCGCGGGATGGTCACCACCAGCGCGATCGCCGCCGGGATCATCGCGGTCGACAGCGCGTTCGGGAAGAGCACACCCCACTGGAACATGAGCAGGGGGAAGGTCTGCAGCGACCCTGACAGGATCGCCGCGTAGGCCGCGACCGTCGACGAGCCGGTCACCGCTCGCGTGAGCCATGCGATCCCGAGGGGCCAGATCATGGCCGCTATCACGACGGTGAGCATGTTCGCGGCGACCGAGATCTCGGCGCCGCTGGTGAGCACGATGAGGGAGACGAGCGCATGCCAGGCTGCGGGGTAGAAGCTGCGTCCGCCGATGACCGAATTGACGTGCAACGAGGAGGCGTCCGCGGTCTCGAGCACATAGCGGACGGCGTTCATGTGGAACACGGCATCGTTTGTCTGCGAGATCCCGGACGGATCCTGTACATACGCGACGACCCGCCACACCGACAGGATCACCCCCACGGCGACAGCGGACGGCAGCAGCCAACGCGGAGAGGCGGGCGATCGCGGTGCCAGCCGACCGCCAGCCCAGCGGCCCCCAAGTGCCGCGATGAGGATCAGGAGCACCATCGACGCTGACCAGGAGCCAGCGGACCACGGCACGCCGATGATGCTGAGGACAAGAGCAGCGACCGCAGTCGTCGCGACGGTGAACAGCGGAGCCGCGGCTGCAAGAACGATCCCGCGCATCCCGACAAGGTAAAGTGCCAGTCCGCCCGGCAGGAAGATCAGGGCAGTCGCGACCGCCAGTACCGGCAGCTGACCGATCCAGTCGACGATCATGCCGCGTCCACCAGCGCGATTGCCCCTTCGAGTTCACCGTCGTAGATGACACGTCCCTTGCTGATCACCACTCCGCGCGTGCACAGCTGTCGGACCATCTCCATGTCATGGCTGACCACTACGAGGGTCTTGCCTGCCGCGATGAGCTCTTCGAACTTCTGACGGCACTTCTCCCGGAACGGCACATCGCCGACGGAGAGGATCTCATCCATCAGCAGGACGTCCAGATGCACGTGGATGGCCACCGCGAACGCCAACCGCAGGAACATTCCCGACGAGTAGTGCTTGACCTCTTGGTCGATGAACTCCTCGATCTCACTGAAGGCGACGATCTCGTCGTAGAGCGCGTCGATCTCGTGCTTCTTCATTCCGAGGATGGCGGCGTTGAGGTAGACGTTCTCGCGTCCGGAGAGCTCGGGATGGAACCCGGCTCCGACCTCGATGAGCCCCGCGACCCGTCCGCGAGTCAGAACCTCTCCTGAGTCGGGTTCCATGACTCCGGAGACCAGTTTCAGGAGCGTCGACTTCCCGGAGCCGTTCATTCCGAGGATCGCCACGGACTCCCCCTCGTTGATGACGAGGTCGATGCCCTTGAGGGCTTCGAAGGTGGAACTGAGCTTGCGACGCCGGATCCACGACACGACGGTGTCCTTCAGAGAGAAGGCGTGATTCAGGGTGAAGGTCTTGCGGACACCATCGACGATGATGCTGGGCCGTTTCTCAGTCTGGTTCATAGGTCCTGGGCGAACTTTCCTTCGAGCCGGCGGAACACGAGCTGCCCGACGAGCAGCGTGCCGATTGCGATGAGTGCCGCCCAGAGGGTGTTCGCCGCAAGCATCGGCGGAACGGGGGTGAGTGCCTCACCGGCATACCCGGCAGAGCCCACCACCACCTCGCTCGCCGGCCGCCAGAAAGCGTAGTGGAACAGCTCGACTCCCTGAGTGATCGGGTTCAGCATATAGAGGTCGACGATCCAGCTCGGCCAGCCCAGCTTGCCGACCACAGCCTCTTGGACCATGGTCCACGCGTAGAGCACCGGGGAGGCCCAGGTCGCCAGCAGGAGCATCAGCTCGACGATGTTCTCCGCGTCACGGAAGCGCACATTCACGGCGCCGAAGAAGAGCCCGAGCCCGAGGGAGAAGACCATCACGATCAGCATTCCCGCAACGGCTCCCAGGATGCCCAGCAGCGTCACGCTGCCGGCCCAGCCCATGAGGAGGCATACCAGCAGCAGCAGCGCCAGCTGCGGCAGGAAGTGGACGAACGACACCAGCACGGCTGACACGGCGAAGAGCTGCCGGGGCAGGAAGACCTTGCGCACGAGAGGTGCATTGCCCACGATCGATGTCGTCGCGTTCTTGAACCCCTCCGAGAAGAGGTTGATGACGACGATTCCGGAGAACAGGTAGACGGCGTAGTTGGGGACACGATCGAGATCCATGAAGATCCCGAGGACGACCCAGAACACGAAGAACTGCGCCGCCGGCCGCACATAGGACCAGAGCCACCCGAGCACGGAGTTGCGATAACGCGTCGTGACTCCGGTCCGCACCAGCAGACGCAGCAGATATCGCCAGCGCACCACATCGATCAGACCGTGGCTCTTGCCTGGGACATCGAATTCAGTGCGCGGCACGAGAGCGAAATGATCGTGGTCAGTCAAAAGGGCTCCAGCCGAGAGGTCGCCCACACATTCTAGTGAGTGTGCCTGTGCACTCCCCGCAGGAGGCGTGCTCGGGAGCGTCAGCACCGCCGCATGGCGACGACCCCGTCATCCAGAACTCCCGGTCCGCCGATGAGCACTGCGGTGTCGGTAGCGCTTCGCAGCATGAAGTCGATCGCCCCGGGAACGACGCATGACTGGCGTGTGAGAAGAAGAGGCACCTTCCAGCGACCCGCGAGCACGGAAGCGCTCAAGGCGTCGGGGAACCCCTCTCCAGAGGCGAACAGCACCTTGAGTGCGCTCGATGAGAAGTGGGCCTTCACGATCGCCTCGTTGGTGGCGTACCGGTCGATCCCGTGGAGCCGTTTCGTGGCGAGTCCCAACTCCCCCAGGTGCCGCTGCACCGAGTCCGGAACGACGCCGACGCCCCCGATGATCGTCGCCGTACGCACGCCCAGCTTGCGGAGCGCTTCGATGGTGGGTGCGTCGAGCCTTGGACGGGTGCCGTTGATCAAGAGAACCGGGATGCCTCGGCTGTTGCCGACGGCAGCGGCGCTGATCGCGTCGGGGTAGTCCTTGCCGGTCGCGATGAGGACCTCGGAGCTGCTCCCGCCGCTCAAGGCTGCCGCGCGGGACGTCTCGTAGCGATCGATCCCCGAGAGCCGCTCCACCTTGGCACCGGGCGCGACTGTCCGGACCTGATCCGCGAGCCGTCGCGGGAGCACGCCCTCGCCTCCCATCAGGATGACCCGGGTCGGGGCGAGACGCTTGATCTCCGCGCTCACCTCTGCGGGCAGGCCGCTCGACGGTGTCAGCAGCAGGGACGCGGATGCCCGACCGGCGGCCGCCGCCGCGCTGAGTGCATCAGGGAAATCCTGGCTGGTCGCCAGCATGACTGTGCCGGTGCCGGTCGGCCAGGCCGCACGTGACACCGCGACTGCGGTGGTCTCCCGCTTGGGTCCGTAGAGCCTGTCGACCTTGATGGCACTGACCGAGGAAGCAGCGGAGGTCCCGGAACCGTCTCTGTATCCGCTCTTCTGGGCGACGACACGGACCGATATCGAACGACCGGCGTCGGACGATGCGAGTGTGTAGCGCGCGGATGTGGCTCCCGAGATCGCCGTGCCGTTACGCAGCCACTGGTACGTGGTCGTCGTCGGTGCGGGGTCGACCGCTGCGGTGGCGGACAGCACCTGGCCGACCAGGAACTTGCCCTGCACGGTGACCCCGGTCACCTTCAATGACCTGGCCAGCTGCTGAGTCGAGCCGAACCAGTCGGTGAAGTAGTTGTAGAAGTTGCGGTTGCCGTAGCTGGAGCACGAGTCGCCGGTGCCGTAGCCCGCGCGCATCGCGGCGGCATTCGGCTGATAGGGCGTGTAGTAGTAGAGGGCCTCCGTCGCCTTGTTCGCGATGTAGACCGGGCCGGTGCCGCAGCGCGCACGATCGGGGTGCCACTGGATCTGCCAGGTCTTGCCCGCTTTGTACCACTGGAAGTAACGGCCCTCCATGTAGATCTGCATCTGCCGGGCGGCGCCGTAGATCTGGTGGAAGAACCCGACGAACTTCGGGTCGCACGGCGCGGTGTCAGGACACGCCTGCCCCAGTGCGGCGTCGTAGCGCCATTTGCTCGGCCAGGTGTGCGTGATGAGCCCCTGCTCCTTCTGCAGCATCACGATCAGCACCTGCGGGTTGATCCCGCACGACTGCGCCACCCGGTAGATGATGCGCGCCGCCGACTCCCCCTTCGCGCCCGTGTAGCCCTTGCAGTACACGTCGGCAGGCCGATTCACCGAGTCGGACTTGTAGTCCTTCAGACAGATGATGGGGCCGTAGCTGTCGGTTCCCCCGCGGCAGGTCGCGACCTTGGAGTTGAAGAACGACTGGATCTGAGCCTCGGTCATCGTGGTCTTGTCGGTGAAGACCGCGTCGCTGATGATGTTGCCCGGCTCGAACCCGGCGAGCGAGGTGCGGGCGGGGTCGCCGACGGCCGTCACCGCCGACGCAGCGATCGCACCCGTGGCCGTCGCCGGCACCGCGGTGCCGAGAATGAGGCCGAGAACGGCGATCGCGGTCGTCGCCCATCGAACCGTTCGAGACACGTGGCGGTTATGAGCGCGACGAAGATGCATGTGAACAGTGTGACGGAAGTCACCGGATGATGCCAGCGGGGCGGAATATCGGCACGTTTCGCCCGGCGTGTCGCACTGACTCGTAGCCGACTCTCAGAGTTCCGCGTGCAGCGCCCACACCCGCTCGGCCGCACTCGCCCAGGAGAAGGCCCGCGCCCGGTCCGCACCGAGCACACGAAGCCGTTCGCTTCCCGAACCGAGCGCGTCGACGAGCGCATCGTCGACCTCACCGGCGGGCACGACGGCTCCCCCGTCGGCGATCACGTCGCGGTGCACCCCCGAGTCCACGGCGACGATCGGCGCGCCGAGCTCCATCGCTTCGACCAGCCGCCACGGCCAGGCCGACGTCTGCGAGGTCGCCACGACCGCGCCGGCTCCCGCGATCACTGCCGCCCGCGACGATTCATCGAGGCCATCGACCACGTGGGTTCGAGCTTCGAGCAGACCTGCCGATGAAGCAAGTTCGATCAGGGCAGCACCGACATCCTCCCGGGCATCCACGACCACGGCATCCACATCCGCTCGCGCAGCCGCGCGGAAGCCGTCCGCGAACGACTCGCCATCGCCCGTGACGACGACGTAGCGCTCGGGCAGCGGCGGCCCCGCGCGCAACGGCGACGCATGGGCGAGTTCGCGGAAGCCGGCCGGCGCAGCACCCGCGATCACGCGGATGCGATCGCCGAGCGGAGCCATCTCGGTCAGCCGCGCGGCGATGGCGTGCGAGGGCACGACCACGGCATCCGCATGCCTGACCGCTCGTTTCAGCATCGCGCGCTGCCAGGCGACGGTCGACTTCGACAGAGACTCCGGAGCCTCCCACGCGCACAGATCCCAGATCGTCACGGTCGTCTGGTCGTTGTCGTGCAGCCGATCGTGACGCACCAGCGGCGCGAGCAGCGTGGGCGAGTGGATGAGCCCGCCTCCCACTCCGGCCGGGATGCCCATCTGCCAGGCGGCCGCCAGCTCACGCCGGGCGAGGGGCAGCGTGCGCACCTCGCGCAGGCCGGCGATCGATGCCTCCGTGCCGTTCGGCACGATCGCCGATACGGCGCAGCCGCGCGGCGCAGTGCGGATCAGTCCCTCGGTCAGATCCCGGGCAGCGCGCGCCAGATCGGCGTCGAGACCGGTCTGGTCGTACACGACACGCAGCTGCACAGTCATGATTTCAGCGTAGCCGTGCCCTCCGCCGCGCTCGGAACCGACTCGAGCAGACCGTGCTCCTCGATGAGCTCCAGCGACAGCACCCGGTATCCCTCGGCGTCGAAGAACACCGTCATCCGATCATCCTCCACCGACATCACGGTGCCGGGGCCCCATTCCCGATGCCGAACGATGTCATCGACCTCGAAACCAGCAACCGCCCGACCGCCGGTCTCCTCACCGCCGCCGTCCGCCACCCCCGCCGCGCAGGTGTCGCAGTTGCCGCACGGCCCCTCCAGCTCGTCGCCGAAGTACCCGAGCAGAACCTGCCTGCGGCAGCGGCGCGTCTCGGCGTACGAGCGCATCATCTCGATCCGGGACTGATCGATGCGCTCGCGCTCCTCGACCCGCTCGAGCGCATCGGCGACCGCCACTCCGATGCCGCCGCGCGCGAGCAGCGTGACGCCGGTGCGGCCGATCCGCACGTGCCCGGTGTCGGAGAGCAGGGCGAGCAGTGCGGTCGCGCGCCGGGCCGAGAGACCGGATGCCTCTGCCAGTTCCGCACGCTTGCGGGGGCCGCCCTCGAGGGCGCGCAGCAGCCGACGGATCTCGCCGCCGGCGGGCTTGCGCCCGGCGAAGTACTTCCGCAGGGCCAGGTCCTCGGGGCGGAAGTGCAAGGTGGCCTGAGCGGCTTCGCCGTCACGTCCGGCGCGTCCGACCTCCTGGTAGTACGCGTCGACCGATTCCGGGGCGTCGGCGTGCACCACGAAGCGCACGTTGGGCTTGTCGATGCCCATCCCGAAGGCGGAGGTCGCGACCACGACGTCGAGCCGGTCGCCGAGCAGATCCTCGTGCACCTGGCCCCGCGCCGTTCCCGACATGCCCGCATGGTAGGCGGCCGCGCGCAGCCCGCGCTCCTGCAGCCGCTCGGCGTACTGCTCGGTGTCGCGTCGTGTCGCGGTGTAGACCAGGCCGGGCTTGGGGAGCGCGACCACCTCGTCCTCCACCGCCGATCGCTTGTCGCCATCGTGGGTGTGCCGTCGCACCGCGAGCGCGATCTCGGGCCGGTCCAACTCGCCGATGCTCTCGAACGGATCGCGCAGGCCCAGCCGCGAGACGATCTCCGCGCGCACGGGTGTGGACGCCGTCGCTGTCAGCGCCATCACCGGCGGGCGACCCAGGCGCTCCGCCGCCGCGCCGATCATGAGATAGTCCGGCCGGAAGTCATGCCCCCACGACGCGATGCAGTGCGCCTCGTCGACGACGAGCAACGAGACCTCCAGGTCGGCGAGGGCGGCCATCACCTCCTCCTTCGCCAGCTGCTCGGGTGCGAGCAGCACGAACTCGGCCTGGCCCGAGCGCAGCATCCGCCACGCCTCGCGCGTGCGGCGCACACCCCCGGCCGAGTTCAGCGCCACCGCCGCAGGCGCGTCGGGTGCGTTCTCGATCCCGACCAGCTGATCCTCCTGCAGGGCGATCAGCGGCGACACGACGACCGTCACGCCCTCGCGCAGCGTCGCGGCGATCTGGTACATCACCGACTTGCCGTACCCGGTCGCGAGCACGCCGAGCACGTCGCGACCGTCGATGGCCGCCTCGATCGCATCCCGCTGCGCGGGCTTGAGCTGGTCGATGCCGAAGGACTCGCGGGCGACGCGGTCGATGTCGTCTGGGATCACCCGTTCATTGGATCGCAGGATGCTCGTCGATGCGACGGGGTTGCGCACACGACCGCCCGCGCCTAGGCCGACGGGTCGTCAGGCCGTTGCGTCGTCCGCGAGGCGGCCGGTGCGTCGTCAGCCCGTCGGCGTCGGAGTCGGCGTCGGCGGGTGCAGCGCGGCGTCGACCATCTGGCGGACGAGCGCGTAGTCGGGCTCGGCCTCCACGATGCCGTTGTCTGGCGTGAGCTCGATCTGGGCGACCGGCTGTCCCTTGGCCTTCTTGACGAGATCGAAGAACTCGGGCAGCTTGCTCGTGGGCAGATCGGTCTGCACGAGCTCTGTCCCCGCCGCGGCGATCTCGTTGAAACGGGTCAGGACGGTCTGCGGGGTGAACTGCTGCAGGATCGCCACCTGCAGCTCGCGCTGCCGCTTCATCCGGTCGAAATCGCTCGTCGTGTACCGCGACCGGGCGTACCACTGCGCCGTGTCACCGTCCATGTGCTGCGGCCCCGGCTCGATCCAGCCGATCGCCCAATCCGCGGCCGGCTGGCCGGGGTACGCCGGCCCGCCACCCTTGGGCAGACGCTCCGCGACCGTGATGTCCACCCCGCCGAGCGCATCGATGAGCGCGGCGAAGGCATCCATGTCGACGAAGACGTAGTACGGGATCTCGATGCCGAGGATCCCCTCTGCGGCATCCTTCGTCGCCTCGATCGCCGGCGTCGAATCGTGCGCGGCGGCGTCGGGATAGATCGACTTCCCGCCGTCCTTGCGGCATTCCTCGACCGCATTGGTGAGCTGGTTGACACCCGCACCCCAGCCGCACTGGAGGTCGTCGTGGCCCTCGAAGTAGTTGCGGTAGTCGTAGCCGACCAGCTCTGGGTCGCGCATCGGGCTGTCCTCCGCGAACGGGAACTCCCTCATGTCGCGGGGGATGCCGGTGATCGTCACGGCTCCCGAGTCGGCGTTCACCGAGACCACCGAGATGCTGTCGAACCGCATCGAGTCGCGCCCGTCGCCGCTGTCGGCGCCGAGCAGCAGGATGTTGTAGTACCCCTCGCTCGGCGGCAGACTCGGCCCGCTGCTGCCGAAGATCGTCGTCAGCGCACCCCGGCTCGAGGCCACGGCGGTGGAGGCGTAGACCGCCGACGACGCGGCGAGCCCGAGCACCAGCACGGATGCCACCGCCATCGTCCACCGCGAGAAGCCCGGCACCCGCACCAGACGCACCAGCCGCAGGGTGTCGATGGTCAGCACCACCCACAGGATCGCGTACCCGATCAGCAGCACCTGCACCAACGTCAGCACGAACCACGACAGCGGCCCGGTGACGAACCACACCAGCGCGTCCTGCGCGAACAGCCCCATTCCCGCGCCGACGATGAGCAGCAGCCAACCCAGCAGGGTGGCTCCCAGCCCGAAGCGCCCCAGACGGCGATTGCCGGCGAGCACCTGCGCCGAGCCGGGGAGGAGGGCGTTGAGCACCACGAGCCACCACCCGCGACGGCCCATGACCGCCCCGTCCGACACATCCGGGTATCGCAGGGGCCTGGTCTCGATGAGAGGCCGCCCGCCTCGCGCCGGGGCGTGCGGGACGGCCAGCGTCACAGCGAGTCCTTCAGCCGCTGGTTCTTCTGCTCGACCTGCTGCTCGAGATCGCGCGCGTAGGCCTCGACGCGGTCGGCGAGCGCGGCGTCGGACGTGCCGAGGATGCGCGCCGCGAGGATGCCGGCGTTGCGCGCACCGCCGATCGACACGGTCGCGACGGGGATACCGGCGGGCATCTGCACGATCGACAGCAGCGAGTCCATGCCGTCGAGGTAGGCGAGCGGCACGGGCACGCCGATGACCGGCACGGCGGTGACCGAGGCGAGCATGCCGGGAAGGTGCGCCGCTCCCCCTGCCCCGGCGATGATCGCCCTGATGCCGCGGCTGCGCGCCTCGCGGCCGTAGCTCATCAGCTTGTCGGGCGTGCGGTGCGCCGAGACGACCTCGACCTCGTGCGGGATGCCGAAGTCGGTGAGCGCCTGGGAGGCGTCGCTCATCACGCGCCAGTCGGAGTCGGAACCCATGACGACGCCGACGAGGGGCGTGCTCGAGGAGTGCAGTGGCTCAGTCACCATGACAGGCTACGGGGCGGTGCGGGGAGAAGGTCGCAGCGGCACGCGCGCGCTCAGACGAACAGGGCTGCTGCTGCACGGGCGGTGTAGACGACGTCCTCGAGGTCGTCGCCCGAGACGTTCACGTGACCGACCTTGCGGCCGGGACGCGGGGCCTTGCCGTAGGTGTGGATCTTCGCGTCGCGATACTCCTGCATCGCGGGCGCGAAGCGGTCGGCGAGCGAACCCTCGGCGGGTCCGCCGAGGATGTTGATCATCACGGTCCACGGCTGCCGCGGATCGGTGCGGCCCAGCGGCAGGTCGGCGACCGCCCGCAGGTGCTGCTCGAACTGCCCGGTCACCGCGCCGTCCTGGCTCCAGTGCCCGCTGTTGTGCGGGCGCATCGCGAGTTCGTTCACGAGGATGCGGTCGTCGTCGGTCTCGAACAGCTCGACGGCGAGCATGCCCGTCACTCCGATGCCCTCGGCGACACGGCGCCCGATCTGCTCGGCGAGCTCGACCACACGCGCGGTGGTGCCCGGCGCCGGTGCGATGACCTCGGCGCACACCCCGTCGCGCTGCACGGTCTCGACGACCGGGTAGGCGACCATCTCGCCGCTGGGCCGTCGAGCGATCTGCTGTGCCAGCTCGCGGCGGAACGACACCAGCTCCTCGGCGAGCAGGGCCTCGCCGCCGGCTGACGCGAACCAATCGGCGGCGTCCGACCCCGAGCGCACGACGCGCACGCCCTTTCCGTCGTAGCCTCCGCGTGGCGTCTTCACGACCGCTCCCCCGCCGTGCTCGTCGATGAACCGCTGCAGCTCGCCCGCGTCGCGCACCGGAGCCCACTCGGGCTGGGGCACGTCGAGTTCGGCGAGACGCGCGCGCATGACCAGCTTGTCCTGCGCGTACTGCAGCGCATCAGGCCCGGGATGCACCTGGATGCCGTCCGCGACGAGCGCGCGGAGCACACCCTGCGGGACGTGCTCGTGATCGAAGGTGATGACGTCGACGTCGCGCGCGAAGGCGCGCACCGTCTCGAGGTCGCGGTAGTCGCCGACGGCGGTCGCCGCCAGCTGCGCCGACATCCCCTCGTCCTCGGCGAGCACCCGGATGTCGAGCCCGATCTCGACCGCCGGAGCGATCATCATCCGAGCCAGCTGTCCTCCGCCGATCACACCCACGCGCACGGTCATGCAGCGCCCCTTTCGTCGTCTCCATTCTCGCGCACTCCGTCGCGAGCGGAAGACGATCGGCGCTCAATACCCCCGGCTCGCGGACTGCGCGTCACGATGGGCGAGGATCTGGTTCACCTCGATCTGATCGGCGAGCACCTCGTGCACGAGGCTCGCCATGGGCACGTTCACCAGCCGCACCGGCTCGTCGGCGCCGTCGCTGAGCGTGATCGTCCCCGCGCCCCACACCCGCTGCAGCGGACCACGGCGGATGCTGATCGAGTAGCCGCGCATGTGCGACACCTCGCGGCGACGGCGTGAGCCGAGCCCCTCGCGCACGATGACCCGGCGGGTGGTGATGGTGAACGTGCGCGAGATCCAGAACAGGAACGGCATCACCACGAGCAGCAGCACGATGATGCCGGCTCCGGCGAGCAGCATCCAGTTCTCGTACCCCTCAGGCAGGTTGTCGTAGAGGTAGGCGGTGACGCCGACGGTGGCGACGAGCAGCGCCGCAGGCCAGAAGAGCCGCCGCGCATGGCTGCGCAGACGCGCCACGAGCAGTTCTTCGGCGGGCGCGCCCGGCGGCGGCATGTTCGGCCGGCCGCCGAGGGTCACGGGCTGTGTCACCCCTCCATTGTGCCCGCGTCGCCCCGGGTACGCGGCAGGCCGCCGGGCGCGTCGGCTCAGGCGAGTCGGGCGTGCACGACATCGCCCGACGCCACCGCCCGCTCGACGCCGGCGGCGTCGACCACGAGGCACCCGTCGTCCTGCAGACGCACGGCGCGACCGCGCAGCGTCTCGCCGTGCGGCATCGTCACCTCGACGTCGCGGCCGAGGCTGAGGCAGCGCCTCTCCGCCTTGTCGTGGAGTCCGGATGCCCGTGCCCCGTCGCGGGCCAGCCCGGCGACCAGGCCGCGCAGGGCTTCCAGGTAGCCGGAGAGCAGCAGGTCGATGTCGGCAGCCGCGCCGAGCGCCGCGAACGACGTGGCGGTCGGCACCGGCAGCTCGGCGGTCGTCATCGCGGTGTTCACCCCACTGCCCACCATCACACCGTCCGGGGTGACCTCGGCGAGGATGCCGCAGATCTTGCGCCCGTCGACGAGGACATCATTGGGCCACTTGAAGCCGACATCGTGTGCCGGCAGCTGGGCTGCCACGGCATCCGTCATCGCAACGCCCGCGGCCAGCGCGAGCCAGCCCCACGCGTCGGCGTCGGCGGGCAGATCGCGCAGCAGCACCGAGACGGCGAGCGCGGAGCCCGGCGGCGTCGTCCACGTGCGATCCAGACGTCCCCGACCCGCGGTCTGCGCGTCGGTCACCAGGGCGGCGAGATGGCCGAGTCGCTCGCGGGTGAGGCGCTCGCGCATCTCGACGTTGGTGGAGCCGCACGAGTCGAGCACGATGAGCGGGTCGGCGAGCGCTCGCGTGCGCGGAAGCTGCATCAGTCGTCGTCCTCGTCGGCGCCGTCGCCGCCGTCCGCGTCGGATGCCGTCCCACCGGCATCCCTGGCATGCCACTCGTCCCACGTGCGCATGAGGTGCTCGATCGCGCCGTGGAACTTCGCGGTCGCGGCTCCCGGCGCGGTGTCACCGAAGTAGTGCTGCACCCAGGTGCGCAGACGGGCGACGGCCTCGTCGTCAGCGGCGACGCGCTCGACCTCCTCGACGATGCGCGCGGCGCCGTCGACGGTGAGCCATTCGCACGCCGACAAGTACCCCGTGGTGTCGATGGAGGCACGCTCGTCGGCCGGGCGCGTGATCAGCAGCGGCTTGCCCGCGGCGAGCCGGTCGTAGACCATGGCGGAGATGTCGACGACGGCGACGTCTGCCGCGGCCAGCTGCCAGCCGAGCTCGGGACCGTCGTCGTACACGTGCTGGGCGCGCGGGTCGGCGGTGTTGGCCTGGTCGATCGCGGCGAGGATGCGGCGGTGCGCCGCGCCGTAGTCGTGGTCCACGACGCCGCTGCGCGGATGCGGACGGTAGATCACCCGATGCCGGCCCGTGGCGAGCAGCCCGGCGACCAGGGTCTCGCCGTGCGACGCGATCGAGCCGTAGTGCGCCGAGGGACGATCCCCCTCCCACGTCGGCGCGTACAGCACGACCATGCGCTCGTCGGGGGTGTACGGCAGAGTTCCGGAGTAGTGGTCGGCCTGCGGCCGACCGATCTCGATCGTGCGCGTGTCGAGGTCGTAGTCCCACAGGGTGCGGCTGAGCCGGTCGCGGGCGGCCTGACCCGCGATCAGGGCGTAGTCGTACGCCTTGTACTGATTGGTGGTCATGTACATCTTGTCGGACTCGCCGTGGTTGATGAACACGTGCCAGCGTCGGCCGTAGCGGAACATCTGGAAGTTGCGGGTGTTCTGGTTCACGTACAGCACGATGCGGATGTCCTGCTCGGCGATGAACCGCTCGAGGTCGCGCACCGTGGGCAGGAAGGCGACCGGAAGCGCGTCCTCCTCGATCAGCCGCTCGGCTCCGGTGGCACTGCGCGAGAGCACGACGACGGGCCAGCGCTTCGCGAGCTCGGCGAGGGGGCGGTACCACTGGCGCATCTGATACATGTTGACCGCGCCGTCGGCGAAGTACACCGCGATGCGGTAGCGACCGGCCGGGTGCGGGCCCTGGGCGGCGAGACGCCGTCGCACACGCTGCACGGCCGAGCGCGAGGTCAGTGCCTTCTGCAGCAGTCGATACGCCTTCTTGCCGTCTGAGACCACACCCATCCCTCCAGGATACCGGGCGGTCGCGAGCGCCCTCAGGCGGAGGGATGCGGGCTGCCGCCCGTTCCGGATGCGGGAGCCGACCTGCGAATCGTCCGCGCCGGCGGGACGAACGCGCATGACATGATCGACACGTGCAGGATGACGACAGGATCACCTCCGCCGGCGTCTCGTTCGTGATGCCGGTTCTGAACGAGCGCGACTACCTCGAGCACGCGGTGCGCTCGGTTCTCGAGCAGGACATCGACGGTCCCGCCGAGCTCGTGCTGGCGCTCGGACCCTCCAGCGACGGCACGACGGAGCTGGCCAGGCGCCTCGCCGATGACGACCCACGGATCATCCTGGTCGACAACCCCGCCGCGCACATCCCTGTGGGCTTGAACGCCGCCATCCGGGCCAGTCGGCATCCCACCATCATCCGCGTCGACGCGCATTCCGAGCTCTCCCCCGGGTACGCGCGCCGAGCGCTCGAGACGCTGCAGCGCACGGGAGCCGCGAACGTCGGGGGGATCATGCGCGCCGACGGCCGCACCCCGTTCCAGAGCGCCGTGGCGCGGCTGTACAACTCCCCCGTGGGTCTGGGCGGCGGTGCGTACCACGGCAGCGAGCACGAGGGCGAGGCCGAGTCGGCGTACCTCGGCGTGATGCGCCGTGACGTGATCGAGCAGGTGGGCCTGTTCGACGAGACGATCCGCCGTGGTGAGGACTGGGAGCTGAACCTGCGCATCCGCCAGGCCGGTCACCTGGTCTGGTTCGATCCGGCCCTGTCGGTCACCTACTGGCCGCGGGAGAGCTGGTCGCGTCTGGCCCGCCAGTTCCGCGCCACGGGCGCGTGGCGCGGCGAGCTGGTGCGCCGCTTCGGGCGGCGCAACGGACTGCGCTTCTTCGCTCCTCCGGTCCTGGTGCTCGTCAGCGCGACGGCCCTGCTCGTCGGCATCCTGCAGCTCATCGGCGTGCTGCGCGGCGTCGCAGCCGTCATCGCCTCGATGATCTACCTGCCGCTGCTCGCCTACGCGCTGCTGGTCATCGGCGTCGGTCTGATGAGCCCGGGCGGGGTGCGCCGACGGCTGTGGACGATGGCCGTGCTGCCGACCATGCACCTCTCGTGGGGTCTGGGGTTCATCGGCGGAGCGCTGCGCGGTGCGCGCGACACGGTCGACGCGTCGCGGCTCGGGTCGCGCAACACCCCGCTGCCGTAGCGGCCGGCTAGACCGTGAGCCAGCCCTGGTCGAGGATGCGCGAGACGACCCGGTCGGCGGCGTGCCCGTCATCGCGCCGGTTGAACTGCGCGCGCCACGCGATGTAGCGCTCGCGGTAGGCCTCGGGCACCTCCGGCTCGTCGAGCGCCTGCACGAGCTCGTCCTGACTGTGCACGAGCGGTCCAGGGGCACGCTCGGCGAGATCGAAGTAGAACCCGCGCAGCTCGCCGCGGTAGTGCTGCAGATCGGGCACGAGGAAGAACATCGGCCGGCCGGTGACACTGAAATCGAACATCACCGACGAGTAGTCGGTGACGAGCACATCGGCGATGAGCAGCAGCCGAGCCGTCTCCGGGTACCCGGTGACGTCGATGACCCTCGCGCCGGCGTGGTCGCGCCCCGGCCGGATGGTTCGCGAGTGACCGCGCACCAGCACGACCGAGTCGGTCTGCTCGGCCAGCAGCTGCGGGTCGACGAAGTCGACCATCTCGGAGCGGTCGTCGCGCCAGGTGGGGGCGTACAGGATGACCCGCTCGTCGGCGCCGATGCCCAGTGCCTCGCGCACCGGCGCCGGGTCTCCGTTCACGAGCACGTCGTTGCGGGGGTACCCCTCGACCCAGATCGGCTTGCCGAAGAACGCGTACGCCTTCTTCAGGATGCGCGCGGCATACGGGTTCTGCGCCAGCAGCACGTCCCAGCGGCGGGACTCCTTGAAGACCGCCGCCATCCGGCGCGGGTCGAACCCGGGCCGGTGCAGCGCGAGGCGCTTGAGGGGCGTGCCGTGCCACGTCTGCAGCACGATCTGCCCGGGCTTGCGCACGAATCTCCGTCGCAGCCAGTCGTTGACCACGAGGATGCGGGACTCCGCGCGGGCGCGCCACCACTCCGGTCCGCCTTCGACGACGGGGATCGCGCCCTCCGGCACCTCCACCGACAGGTCGGTGACGCTCCAGTACCTGATCACCGCCGGCGCGCGCTCGGCGAGCACCCGGTCGATGGCTCGCGGATTGCACCCGGCGGTCTGTCCGTAGAAGCTCTCGAAGAAGACCGCGTTCTCCCCCGCCCCGATCTGCGACGCATACCGCTGCTCGAGCGTGCGCTGCCCCTCCGGGGTCTCGTAGATGGGGGCGACGGGCGCCGCGATCACGGCATCCGCGCCGCGCACCTCGATGCGCAGCCCCGGCAGCAGGGTGGGCTCGATCTCGACGGGGTCGAGATCGAGCCCACCCTG
>NZ_MJIR01000072.1:0-20717 GCF_001878835.1 Microbacterium sp. AR7-10
AACTTTGATGTAATATGTCACTTATTCTTATCTGTTTTTTGTAGCTTTATGTATCTTCTTCTCTTTTTTGTTTTTATGTGTTTCCTATTTTCTTTCTTCTTTTTTTTTTTTTTTTTTTTTTTTTTTTTTTTTTTTAGATGTGTATAAGAGACAGGGCATAGCGTGCGCGGGGGAGAATGGACGCGACAATTTTGTGCTGAAGATCGGACTGTCATGGCCCACGCCCAGAGCAAGCCCAACTGGTTCGCCATCGGAATCTCCGCCGCCGTCGTCATCGTGCTTGTCGCGCTGGGCGCGGTCGTCGTCTGGTTGAACAACCAGGCCACCGACGCGGGGCCGGCTCCGAAGGGCGAGATCGTCAACTCCGAGACCGGGGCCATCAGCTTCGGCGAGGGCGAGGACGTCGTCTCGACCTACATCGACTTCATGTGCCCGGCGTGCAACTCGTTCGAGCAGGCGTACGGCCAGCAGCTGCAGGAGGCCGCAGCGTCCGACCAGCTGACCCTCGAGGTGCACCCGATCGCGATCCTCGACCACCTCTCGCAGGGTACGGACTACTCGTCACGCGCAGCGGCGGCCATGTACTGCGTCGCCGAGAACAACCCCGACAAGGCGCTCGACTTCATGAACGCGCTGTTCGCGAACCAGCCTCAGGAGAACTCGACCGGCCTGACCGACGATCAGCTGAAGGAGATCGCCGACCAGGTGGGCGCCGACAAGGCGGCGGAGTGCATCGACGACGGCACCTACCTGAAGTACGGCGCCGCGCAGGCTAAGGCGCACGAGATCACGGGCACTCCGACGGTCGAGATCAACGGCAAACGTCTCGACATCAGCGAGATCAACACCGAGCTCCCCAAGGTGCTGCCCTGATCGAGCCGGGCTTCATTTGCCGCAGGGCCGCCAAGGGTATATCTTAGTTCTTTGGTGCCTTGTGCCTTGTTCCGGCGTGTCCGAACAGGTCGCACCACACTCATCACCCACCCACCGCAGATCGACCGATCTGCAGAAGCGTCAGCGAGGCTATGGCTAAGAAAGACGGTGTCATCGAGATCGAGGGCGTCATTTCCGAGGCGCTGCCCAACGCGATG
This sequence comes from Microbacterium sp. AR7-10, assembly GCF_001878835.1. Lineage (NCBI taxonomy): Bacteria > Bacillati > Actinomycetota > Actinomycetes > Micrococcales > Microbacteriaceae > Microbacterium > Microbacterium sp. AR7-10. The sequence goes on from NZ_MJIR01000072.1 coordinate 1,092, forward strand.
TTCCGCGTTGAGCTCAGCAACGGACACAAGGTGCTCGCCACGATCTCCGGAAAGATGCGGCAGAACTACATCCGCATCATCCCCGAGGACCGCGTGGTCGTGGAGCTCTCGCCCTACGATCTGACCCGCGGTCGGATCGTCTACCGCTACCGCTGATCGGTCGAGAAGTAACACCCCAGGCGTTCCCGCCTGCCCGGTGAAGACAGCGAACAGGAAACATCATGAAGGTCAACCCCAGCGTCAAGCCCATCTGCGACCACTGCCGCGTGATCCGTCGTCACGGTCGCGTCATGGTCATCTGCAAGTCGAACCCGCGTCACAAGCAGCGCCAGGGCTGAGCAGGGGTCGGGCCACGTGCTTCGGCATCGGGCCCGGCAGCTGAAGAACTGAATATCGAAAACAGGCAGCATCGGATGCCGCGGCTCGCCCCTCACGGGCGATCGCGGCGGACACCTCGGGGCGGAGGCCCGGGACCGGATGCTGCTCCACACCTCCACAACACTCCAGGAGAACCGCATGGCACGTCTTGCCGGCGTTGACATCCCGCGCGACAAGCGCGTGGTGATCGCCCTCACCTACATCTACGGCATCGGCCGCACCCGCTCCGTCGAGATCCTTCAGGCGACCGAGATCGACGAGTCGATCCGCGTCAAGGACCTCACCGACGAGCAGCTCATCGCACTGCGCGATCACATCGAAGGCAACTACAAGGTGGAGGGTGACCTGCGCCGCGAGGTCGCCGCCGACATCCGCCGCAAGGTCGAGATCGGCTCCTACGAGGGTCTGCGTCACCGCCGCGGCCTTCCGGTCCGCGGTCAGCGCACCAAGACCAACGCGCGTACCCGCAAGGGCCCGAAGCGCACCGTCGCCGGCAAGAAGAAGGCCCGCTAAGCGGCCAGGGAATAGGAGAACACTTTCATGGCTGCACCCAAGGCCGCCGCGCGCAAGCCGCGCCGCAAGGAAAAGAAGAACATCGCGCTGGGCCAGGCCCACATCAAGTCGACGTTCAACAACACCATCGTCTCGATCACCGACCCGTCCGGCGCTGTCATCAGCTGGGCCTCGTCGGGTGGCGTGGGCTTCAAGGGCTCGCGCAAGTCGACGCCGTACGCCGCCGGCATGGCCGCGGAGTCCGCTGCCCGCCAGGCGGCAGAGCACGGCGTCAAGAAGGTCGACGTCTTCGTGAAGGGTCCGGGCTCCGGCCGCGAGACCGCGATCCGCTCGCTGCAGGCCGCCGGCCTCGAGGTGGGGTCTATCCAGGACGTCACGCCTCAGGCCCACAACGGCTGCCGCCCGCCGAAGCGCCGTCGCGTCTGATCTCGCCGTCTGCCCTTCCTGAGCCCACGCGGCACGGGAGGGGCAGACTCGCCCCCAGATTCCCCACAACTTCAGACCTCACCCCACACATGTCATATAGCGGGCATGTGATCGAAAGGAACACATAGTGCTCATCGCACAGCGTCCCACTCTCACCGAGGAGAAGATCTCCGAGAACCGCAGCCGGTTCGTCATCGAGCCGCTGGAGCCCGGTTTCGGATACACGATCGGCAACGCGCTGCGTCGCAGCCTGCTCTCGTCGATCCCCGGCGCATCGGTCACCACCATTCGCATCGACGGCGTGCTGCACGAGTTCAGCACGATCCCCGGTGTGAAGGAGGACGTGACCGAGATCATCCTCAACATCAAGCAGCTGGTCGTCTCCAGCGAGCGCGACGAGCCCATCACCGCGTACCTGCGCAAGACGGGCGCCGGCGAGGTCACCGCAGCCGACATCTCCGCTCCGGCGGGTGTCGAGGTGCACAACCCCGACCTGGTCATCGCGACGCTCAACGACACCGCTCGCTTCGAGCTCGAGCTGACCATCGAGCGCGGCCGCGGCTACGTCTCGGCCGCTCAGAACCGCAACGAGTACGCTGAGGCCGGCCAGATCCCGGTCGACTCGATCTACTCGCCGGTGCTCAAGGTCAGCTACCGCGTCGACGCCACCCGTGCCGGTGAGCGCACCGACTTCGACAAGCTCGTGCTGGACGTCGAGACCAAGTCCTCGATCCTCCCGCGCGACGCCGTCGCCTCCGCAGCCAAGACCCTCACCGAGCTGTTCGGCCTCGCCCGCGAGCTGAACGTCGAGGCCGAGGGCATCGAGATCGGCCCCGCGCCGGTCGAGGCTGTGCTCTCCAGCGAGCTCTCCATGCCGATCGAGGACCTCGATCTGTCGGTTCGCTCGTACAACTGCCTCAAGCGCGAGGGCATCAACACCGTCTCGGAGCTGGTCGCCCTTTCCGAGACGCAGCTGATGAACATCCGCAATTTCGGACAGAAGTCGGTCGACGAGGTGCGCGACAAGCTCGTCTCGCTCGGTCTGTCGCTGAAGGATTCGGTGCCCGGTTTCGACGGCGCCCACTTCTACAGCGCAGGCGAAGACGAGTCCTTCTGAAACCCGACATCTTTCTGACCAGGAGCTAGACGATTATGCCCAAGCCCACCAAGGGTCCCCGCCTCGGAGGCGGCCCCGCACACGAGCGCCTTCTTCTCGCGAACCTCGCGGCAGCGCTCTTCACCCACAAGTCGATCAAGACGACCGAGACCAAGGCGAAGCGCCTGCGTCCGCTGGCGGAGCGCCTGATCACGCTCGGCAAGCGCGGCGACCTGCACGCGCGTCGTCGTGCGCTCACGGTGCTGCGCACCAACAAGGACGCCGCGCACGTGCTGTTCAACGAGATCGCCCCGCTGGTCGCCGACCGTCAGGGTGGCTACACCCGCATCACGAAGATCGGCAACCGCAAGGGCGACAACGCCCCGATGGCCGTGATCGAGCTCGTCCTCGAGCCCGTCACCCCGAAGAAGAAGGCCGCTGCGAAGCCGGCCGCCAAGGCCGAGGCCCCCAAGGCCGAGAAGGTCGAGGAGGCTCCCGTCGAGGAGACCACCGAGGCTCCGGTCGAGGCCGCTGAGGAGACCACCGAGGCTCCCGCCGAGGAGAAGTCCGAGTAAGTCCTCTCCTCTGCGCAAGAAGCCCGCCGTCCCTTCCGGGGCGGCGGGCTTCTTCGCGCAGGTGCGCAGTCGCGCAGCGGGCCGTGAACAGGGTCAGCCGCGGTCTCGCATCCGCAGATCCTTGCGCAGGATCTTCCCGGATGCCGATTTCGGGATGGCGTCGATGAACTCCACCTGCCGCACCTTCTCGTGCGGTGCGACCTTCGCCGCCACGAACGTCATGACGTCCTCCGCGGTGAGCGCGGCATCCTTCTGCGGCACGACGAACGCCTTCGGCACCTCCTGTCCGTCGTCGTCGTTCGCGCCGATCACCGCGGCGTCGGCGACCAGCGGATGCTCGAGCAGCACCGCCTCGAGCACCGCCGGCGCCACCTGGTACCCCTTGTACTTGATCAGTTCCTTGAGGCGGTCGACGATCCGGAACATCCCGTCCGCCGACACGGTCGCGATGTCTCCTGTGTGCAGCCAGCCGTCGGCATCCAGCATCTGCGCCGTGGCATCCGGACGATTCAGGTAGCCGACCATGACCTGCGGGCCGCGCACCCACAGCTCGCCGGCAGCGCTGTCGCCCTCCGCGGGGACCGCGAGATCGGCGCCCGTCTCGGGATCGACGATCCGGGCCTCGGTGTTCGGCACCAGCGGGCCGATCGACGACTTGTCGATCTCGGGTCGACCCGCCGGTATCAGGTTCACGGCGGGGCTGGTCTCGGTCATCCCGTATCCCTGCACCACCTCGCAGCCGAGGCGGGTCGCGACCGCGGCGGCCAGCGCACCGTCGAGCGGCGCGGCGCCCGAGAAGATCACCTTGACGGCCGACAGGTCGTACTGGTCGACGACCGGATGCTTCGCCAGCGCGACGGCGATGGGCGGCGCGACGAACACCCAGGTGGTGCGGTGCTCGGCGATGATGCGCAGGAACTCGGGGAGGTCGAACCTCGGCATGGTGACGAGCCCGGCCCGTTGCCGCAGCGCGAAGTTGAGCAGCACGGTCATGCCGTAGATGTGGAAGAACGGCAGCACCGCCAGCACCCGGTCGGTGTGGTCGACGTCGAGCAGGGGGCGGCACTGGGCGACATTGGCCACGAGGTTGCGGTGCGTGAGCATCACGCCCTTCGGTCGCCCCGTCGTGCCCGAGGAGTAGGGGAGCACGGCGAGGTGGGTGGCCGGGTCGAGCGGCACGTCGGGAGCAGGGTGGCCCTCGCCGAGCAGGTCGCGCAGGCTGGGATGCCCGTCAGCGCCGTCGAGCACGATGACGTGGTCATCGGCGATGCCGCGCTGCGCAGCGGCTGCCTTGGCGCCGGCGAGCAGCGGCGACACCGTCACGAGCCACTCCGCGCCTGCGTCGTCGAGCTGGTTCGCGATCTCGTCGGGGGTGTACAGGGAGTTGATGGTGGTGGCGGTCGCCCCCGCGCGCAGGATGCCGTGGAACACTGTGGCGAATGCCGGCACGTTCGGGCAGAGCACGCCCACTCGGTCGCCGACGGCGATCCCCCGTGCGGCGAGAGCGCCTGCGAACAGACCGATCTGTGCGACCAGCTGGCGGTACGTCGTCTCGGCGCCTGTCGTGCCGTCGACGATCGCGACGGTGTCCAGTGTCGTCTCGTCGAGATCGGAGAACAGGTAGTCGTAGATCGTCACGGCCGGGATATGCACGTCGGCCAGAGGGCTGCGAAGCATGTGATCTCCTTCGATCAGAGCGGGCGGCTTGTGAGCGTCAGTCTCGCACGGGCTGAGACACCGTCTCAATGGTCCGGAATCGAGTGCGGATCGTGACGCCCGGCCCCGGCGATAGTCTGAACTGCGTGAATGCAGAGCACCAGGCCATCACCCGAGGGCCGCGCGCCTACCTCTCCTTCATCGGCATCGGCCTCCTGGCCGGTCTGCTCTCGGGGCTGTTCGGCGTCGGGGGCGGCACGGTGATCGTGCCGCTGCTGGTGCTGCTGCTCAGCTTCGGACAGCGCATCTCCGCGGGCACGTCGCTGGCAGCCATCGTCCCGACCGCGAGCGTCGGGGTGATCTCGTATGCGATCTCGGGCTCCGTGGCCTGGATCCCCGCGCTCATCCTCGCCGCCGGCGCCGTGGTGGGCGCGCAGATCGGCTCGCGTCTTCTGCCACGGGTCTCGCAGACCGCGCTGCGGTGGGGATTCGTCGTGTTCCTCATCGTCGTGATCGTGAGTCTGTTCCTGGTCATCCCCTCCCGCGCCGCCGAGTTCGAGCTCGGCTGGCTCAACGGCGTCGCGCTGGTCGCCGTCGGCGTGGTCACCGGCGTCATCGCCGGGCTGATCGGCGTCGGCGGGGGAGTCATCATCGTCCCGGTGCTCATGCTCGGCTTCGGCACGAGCGACTTGGTCGCCAAGGGAACCTCGCTGCTGATGATGATCCCCACGGCGGTCTCCGGAACCATCGGCAACCTGCGTCACCACAACGTCGATCTGGTCGCGGCGGCCCTGATCGGCGTCTCGGCGTGCACGACGACCGCGCTCGGCGCCTGGCTCGCCACGCGGATCGACCCGTTCGCGGGCAACGTCCTGTTCGCCGCGTATCTCGTCGTGATCGCCGTGCAGATGGCGCTGAAGGCGTTGCGATCGCGCCCGCGCTGACGCGTGTGCACGGCGCCCAGCAGGGCGCGGATCGGGCTCCCGGGTAGGATCGGGGGGTGCCCGTGAACAGTGAACTGGTCGGCAGGGAGTTCCCACCGACAGACCCGTACCTCGTCGGCCGCGAGAAGGTGCGCGAGTTCGCGCGCGCCGTCTTCGCCGACGCCCCGCAGCACATCGACGTCGATGTGGCTCGCGCAGCGGGCTACTCCGACCTCGTCGCTCCGCCGACCTTCCCGATGGTGATCCAGGATCTCACTCTGCAGCAGCTGCTCTCCGAGCCCGACTCCGGCATCGTCCTGGCGCGCACGATCCACGCCGAGCAGCGGTTCCAGTACTCCCGACCGATCGTGGCCGGCGATGAGCTGACCGCTCAGCTGGCCGTCACGGGCATCCGCTCGCTGGGCGGCAACGCGATGATCACGAGCGAGGCGAGCATCACCGACGCGGCGGGCGAGCACGTCGTCACGGCGGTCAGCGTGCTGCTGGTCGGCTCCGACAGCGAAGAGGAGACCGCGTGATGGCCGAGTTCACCGTCGGCGATGTCATCGCCGAGCGCACCCTGCATCTGACCCGCGAGTCCCTCGTGCGCTACGCCGGGGCATCCGGAGACTTCAACCCGATCCACTACCGCGACGACATCGCCGCCGCCGTCGGCCTGCCCGGTGTGCTCGCGCACGGGATGCTGACCATGGGCATCGCGTCGTCCGTCGTCCTCTCGGCTCTGCCGGCCGACACGCGGGTCGTCGACTACGGGGTCCGGTTCACCAAGCCGGTCGTCGTCGACGCCGAGACGGGGGCCGACGTGCACATCGTCGCCAAGGTGGCCGCGGTCGACGAGACCGCGGCGCGCATCGACCTCACCGTGAAGGCGGCCGGGACGACCGTGCTCGTCAAGGCTCAGCTCCGGGTCGCGCTCTGACATGGCACCCGCCGACGTGATCGAGATCCCGCCCATCGCCCTGCGCGAGCTCACCACCCTGCGCACCGGCGCCGCCCCGCAGCGGATGCTCGAGGCGCGCACGCGCGAGCAGCTGCTCGCTGCGCTGCAGGACGTCTGGGCGACCGGCGACGACTGGTTCGTGCTCGGGGGCGGATCGAACCTGTTCGTCGGCGATGCGCCCTTCGAGGGCGCGGTGATCCGTGTGCTCACCGAGGGCATCGAAGAGCTCCCCTCGCCGCATGCCGGCCGCGTCCGTCTGCGCGTGCAGGCCGGGCACAGCTGGGACGCCCTGGTCGCGTACGCCGTCGACCGCGGGTACGCCGGCATCGAGGCGATGAGCGGGATCCCCGGCACGGTCGGGGCCGCGCCCGTGCAGAACGTGGGCGCATACGGACAGGAGATCCAGGAGACCCTCGTCGAGGTCGAGCTGATCGACGAGCACGAAGATGCCCCGACGGTGCTCCCCGCGGCCGAACTCGGCCTGGGTTTTCGCACCTCCGTGCTCAAGCATCACTACGGGGAGGCGGAGGGCCGCCGGGCTGTCATCGTCTCGGTGACCCTCGATCTCGCCGTCACCGGCGACGCCGGCCGGGTGGTGCGCGGCGAGCAGCTGCGTCGAGCACTGGGCCTCGAGGACTACGAGGCCGTCCCCCTCGCGTGGGTGCGCTCGCGGATCCTCGAGACGCGTGCGGCGAAGGGCATGCTGCTCGACGCCGACGACCCGGACACGTGGAGCGCCGGCTCGTTCTTCCAGAATGCGATCGTGCCGGAGACCGTGGCGCGGAGTCTGCCGCCGGAGTGCCCGCGCTGGCCCGTAGAGCCCGACCTCGACTCGGTCACCGTCATCCCGCTGGACTCGTACCACGGACTCTCGCCGCGCGAGGAGAAACCCCTCGCCTCGGTGAAGGTCAGCGCCGCGTGGCTCATCGAGAACTCCGGCATCCGCAGGGGCTTCCGTCTGCCGCAGTCGCGCGCAGGGCTGTCGACCAAGCACGCGCTCGCGCTCAGCAACAGGGGCGGCGCGACCGCTGCGGAGCTGAGCGAGCTGGCCAGGTTCATCCAGAGCCGTGTGCACGCCGAGTTCGGCCTGCTGCTGCAGCCCGAGCCGGTGCTCGTCGGGGTGGACCTGTAGGCCGTGGCTGAGCGGGTGTCGCGCACGCAGTCGGTCGTCGACGGACTGCTGGACGCCATCATCGCTGGGCGCCTCGCGGCGGGGGAGCCGCTGCCTCCCGAGGGCGAGCTGGCCGAGAACTTCAACGTCTCCCGGCTGACGATGCGAGAGGGTGTGCGACTGCTTCAGGCGCAGGGGGTGATCGTGCCGGTGCCGGGCAGCAGGCACCGCATCGCGCCGACGGATGAGTGGACCGGCCTCGACGCCGTGGTGCGGCACGCGCGCAGCGCGGGGGCGCGGGAGCGCTCGTCGCTGGAGATGCTGGAGATGCGCATGATGTTCGAGACCGGTGCGGCGGAGCTGGCGGCATCGCGGCGCACCGACGATGATCTCGCAGAGTTGGAGGACCTCCTCGCCCGCATGCACGCCGCACACGCCGTGGCCGACGTCGACGCCTTCGTCGAGGCGGATCTCGCTTTTCACGACGTGATCATCCGCGCTGCGGACAACCGGATCCTGGTCGCCTCGATGCGCCCGCTGACGACGATGCTGCAAGAGACCCGCAGCGAGACCAGCGCGGTGCCGGCGATCCGCGAGCACGCTCTGGCCGAGCACGCCGCCGTGCTCGATTCGCTGCGCTCGGGTTCGGGTGCCGCGGCGCGCAAGGCGATGCGCAGTCACATGCGGCAGACGCGCGACGATCTGCTGCACCTCGTGCACGGCAGCTGACCCGGCTTGGCGGAGTGTCCGCGGTGCGTTACCCTATTCGATATCTGATATCGGATAACGCCTCCGACCGAGATCCGCGGCCGGAACGAAGGAGTTCACGTGCATCGAGAAGACCTGCTCGCCGGCATCCCCGCGCCGCTGCCGGTGACCGCCGCCGAGGTGCGTGCGCAGACCGACGCCGACGCCGTCCTCATCGTGCTCGACGATGACCCCACGGGGACCCAGTCCGTGGCCGGATTGCCCGTGCTCACCCGATGGGAGCGCGCCGACATCGACGATGCGCTCGCCACCGGTGCACCCGCCGTGTACGTGCTGACCAACACCCGCTCCCTCGACGAGCACGCCGCCGCCGCCCGAAACCGCGAGATCGTCGACGTCGCCCTCCGGGCGGCGCACGCCGCGGGGCGTCGCGTCACGTTCGTCTCGCGCGGTGACTCGACCCTGCGCGGCCACTTCCCCCTCGAGACCGACGTCCTGTCGGCCGAGATCGCCGAACGTCGCGGCGCCGCTCCCGACCTCACCCTGCTCGTGCCCGCCTTCCCCGATGCGGGTCGCATCACGGTCGACTCGGTGCACTACTGGGTCGACGGCGATGAGGCGACCCCGGTGGGGGAGACGCCGTTCGCCGCCGACGCCACCTTCGGCTACAGCGCCTCGGACCTGCGCGAGTGGGTGGCCGAGAAGACGGCCGGTCGAATCCCCGCATCAGAGGTCGCAGCCCTGGATATCCGCACGATCCGCCAGGGCGTCGGCGCCGTCGAGCGTCGCCTGCGCGACGTGCCGATCGGCAGCGTCGTCGCGGTCGACGTGATCGATGAGAGCGACATGCGCGTGGTCGCGCTCGCACTGCACCGGATGCGCGACCTCGAGGTGCTGCTGCGGGTGGGGCCGCCCTACGTGCGAGCGCACATCGGCCAGGATGTCGCCGAACCGGTGCGGGCCGACGACATCGCCTTCGCCCACGAGCGCGGCGGACTCGTCGTCGTCGGCAGCCACGTGCCGCTGACCACGCTTCAGCTGGACCACCTCAAGGCGGCCCGCCCCGGCACCACGACGATCGAGCTCGACGTGCGCGAGCTGATCGGCGCCGGTCGCGAAGCGCACCTGCGGACACAGGCGGATGCCGCCGCCGCCGCGCTCGCCGAGGGCACCGTGATCGTGCACACCACCCGAGAGCTGGTCACCGGCGCCGACGGCGACGAGAGCCTGGACATCGTACGACGCGTCTCGAGCGGGGTCGTCGACCTCGTGCGCCGGGTGCTGGCCATCGCCCCGCCGCGGTTCGTCATCGCGAAGGGCGGCATCACCTCCAGCGACGTCGCCAGCGAGGCGCTCGAGATCCGTCGCGCCACCGTGCTCGGACCGATGCTGCCGGGGATCGTCTCCCTCTGGCAGCCCGAGACGGGACCTGCCGTCGGCATCCCCTACATCGTCTTCGCCGGCAACGTCGGCGACGCAGACTCCCTCGCCGCCGTCGTCGACACCCTCGCCGGCCCGGCCGACCCAGAAGGAAGATCATGACCACGACCGTCGCTGTCATCGGTCTCGGCGCCATGGGGCTGCCGATGGCCACCCGCCTCGCTGAGCGCTTCGAGGTGCGCGGCTTCGACATCGCCGCCGAGCGGGTCGCGCTGGCCGCCGAGAAGGGCATCGCCACGCCGTCGTCCGCGGCCGACGCCGTCGCCGGCGCCGACGCCGTGCTCGTCGCCGTGCGCACCGGCGCTCAGCTGAACGAGCTTCTCTTCGGCGAGAGCGGCCTGGCGCCCCACCTCGCCGCCGGCTCGGCGGTCATCCTCACCAGCACCGTGGGCACCGACGGCATCGGCGCGATCGCCGAGCGTCTGGCCGAGTTCGGCGCGGAGCTCGTCGACGCCCCCCTCTCCGGAGGTCCGGTGCGCGCGGGTGAGGGCGACCTGCTCATCGTGGTCGGCGCCTCCGCGGCGGCGCTGCAGACCGCGCGTCCGGTGCTCGAGCAGCTGGCCTCGACCCTGTCGATCGTGGGCGACAAGCCCGGCGACGGCCAGGCGCTGAAGACCGTCAACCAGCTGCTGTGCGGCGTGCACATCGCGGCCGCCGCGGAAGCGCTCGCCCTGGCCGACGCGCTGGGACTCGATCGCGAGAAGACCCTCGACGCGCTCACCGCGGGAGCGGCGAACTCGTTCATGCTCGCCAACCGGGGCCCGCGCTCGCTCCAGGCCTACGACGCAGACGGCGCCGAGGTGCTCAGCCGGCTCGACATCTTCGTCAAGGACCTCGGCATCGTCGGCGACGCGGCACGACGCGCCCACCTGTCGACTCCGGTGGCGGCAGCGGCCGAGCAGCTCTTCCTCCTCGGCGAGGCCCAGGGCCTCGGCGCCCTGGACGACTCCGCCGTCATTCGCGTCGTCGCACCCGAACGACTTTCCTGAGCGCGCTGTCGCGCCACGAAACCGAAAGAAGGAACCAACGTTGCTCCCCCTCCCGGTCCTCATCCTGATCGGACTGGCAGGGCTCGGTCTGCTGCTCCTGCTCATCATCCGCTTCAAGATGCAGGCGTTCTACGCGCTCATCCTGGTGTCGATCATCGTCGGCCTCGCCGCCGGACTGCCGATGACGACGATCCCCGCCGACGGGGACACACCTGAACGACTCGGCGTCATACAGGCCATCATCGCCGGTGTCGGCGGCACCCTCGGCTCGGTGGCCGTGCTCGTCGCGCTCGGCTCGATGCTCGGCAAGATCATCGAGGTCTCGGGCGGCGCCGAGTCGCTGGCCGGGCGCTTCACGTCGTGGCTGGGCCCGAAGCGCGTCGGCGTCGCACTGGTGATCGCCGCGGGCATCCTGGCCATCCCGGTCTTCTTCGACGCGGGCTTCATCATCCTCATCCCCATCATCTTCGCCTTCTCGAAGGTCGCCGGCCTGAGCCCTGTGAAATTCGGACTGCCGGTGGCGGGCATCATGCTTGCCGTGCACGTCGCCGTGCCGCCGCACCCGGGAATCGTCGGCGGCTCGGCGATCCTCGGCGCCGACATCGGCTGGGTCACCGTGCTGTCGCTGGGCACCTCGATCCCGCTGGCGGCCCTGGCGTTCTTCGTGGGCGCGTGGCTGAACCGGCGCGAGTACGCGATGATCGAGGCGACCAAGGTGATGTTCGACTCGTTCGGCACCGTGGAGTCCGAGGTGAAGGCCGGCGGGCTCGGCGCGGGCGAGAAGGCTCCGGGGGCCGGTGTCGTGCTCTCGCTCATCCTGCTGCCGCTGGTGATGATCATGCTCGGCACCGCCGTCGCGCCCGCGTTCCCCGCCGACTCGTTCTGGCGTGGTCTGCTCACCATGATCGGTCAGCCGATCTTCGCGCTGATGGTCGCCATCGCCGCGGCGATGTATCTCCTCGGAGTCCGCCGTGGCTGGTCGGCAGCGCACCTCGGAGAGGTGATGGAGTCATCGCTGCCCTCCGCTGCGGTGATCATCCTCATCACCGGGGCCGGTGGCGCGTTCGGCCGCATCCTCACCGAGACCGGCATCGGCGGCGCCGTCGCCGAGACGCTCTCGGCGACGGGGATGCCGCTGCTGCTCGCCGCGTTCCTGATCTCCCAGATCATGCGCGCCGCGCAGGGGTCGGCGACGGTGGCGATCGTCACCACAGCCGGCCTGCTGCTGCCGACGGTGACCGCCCTCGGACTCGACACCGTGCACACCGCGCTGGTCGCGATCGCGATCGGATACGGCGCGCTCGGCCTCAGCCACGTCAACGACTCCGGCTTCTGGGTGGTCACCCGGTACCTCGGCCTGTCGGTGAAGGACGGTCTGCGGACGTGGACGCCGCTGACGACCGTGCTCGGCGTCTCCGGCTTCCTGCTCACCGCGCTGCTGTACGTCGCCATCCCCATGGCCTGAGGGCGCCGGGGAGCAGACAGGGTGGTGGACGTCGGCGAGCTGCGCGTAGCCTCGGCGAGATGACCGGACTGATCCCCTACCTGCTGTTCCCCGGCACCACCGCCGAGGCCCTGCCGTTCTACGCATCCGTCTTCGGCGGCGAGACGCGCCTGTTCAGCTACCGGGAGGCGGGTCGCGATGACGGCCCGGGAGACGCGATCGCCCACGGGATGCTGGTCGGCGGTCCCGTCGAACTCGCCGGGGCGGATGCCGCCGCCGGTGAGAGCACGGTCGAGATGAGCGGCATGTTCTTCTCGCTGCTCGGCACGGCCGAGCCCGCGACTCTGACGGCATGGTTCGACGCTCTCGCCGAAGGCGGCCGCATCATCGACCCGCTGCAGAAGCGCCCGTGGGGCGACCACGACGGAACACTCGTCGACCGCTTCGGCGTGCCGTGGCTCATCGGGCACGAGGGCTGACAGCGCCCGAGCGCCCGATGCGCCCGCCTCAGGCCGAGAACAGGCGCTGCATGCGCTGCACGCCCTCGAGCAGCTGGTCATCGCCCAGGGCGTACGACAGGCGCAGGTAGCCGGACGGACCGAATGCCTCGCCGGGCACGACCGCGACCTCGGCCTCGTCGAGGATGAAGTCGGCGAGCTCCAGCGAGGTGCTCGGCGTCACGGTGCTGCCGTCGCGCCGGGTCCAGGCGCGACCGAGCAGGCCCTGCACGTCCGGGTAGACGTAGAACGCACCGGTCGGGGTGGGCACGACCATGCCGTCGATCTTCGACAGCTCCGCCACGATCAGCTTGCGCCGGCGGTCGAACGCCTCGCGCATCTTCTCGGCCTCGTCCTGCGGACCGTTCAGGGCGGCGATCGCGCCGCGCTGGGCGACGTTGTTCACGTTGCTCGACAGGTGCGACTGCAGGTTCGCGGCGACCTTGATGGCGTCCGCGGGGCCGACCATCCAGCCGACCCGCCATCCGGTCATGGCGTAGGTCTTCGCGACGCCGTTGACGAGGATCGTCTGGTTCGCGATCTCGGGCAGCGCCTCGACGATGGAGGTGGCCTTGACCCCCTCGTAGGTGAGGTTCTGGTAGATCTCGTCGCTGATCACCCAGATGCCGTGCTCGAGCGCCCACTCGGCGATCGCCTTCGTCTCCTCAGCGGTGTAGACCGACCCGGTCGGGTTCGACGGGGAGACGAACACGAGAACAGTGGTGCGCTCGGTGCGGGCGGCCTCGAGCTGCGCGACGGTGACCTTGTACTCCTGGTCGGCGCCGGCGAAGACCTCGACCGGCACGCCGTCGGCCAGCTGGATGGCCTCCGGGTACGTGGTCCAGTACGGCGCCGGCAGCAGCACCTCGTCGCCCGGGTTCACAACAGCCTGGAACGCCTGGTACACCGACTGCTTGCCGCCGTTGGTGACGATGACCTGGCTGGGCGAGACCTTCAGACCCGAGTCGCGCAGCGTCTTCGCGGCGATCGCCTCGCGCAGCTCGGGCAGACCCGCGGCGGGGGTGTAACGGTAGTTGGCCGGGTCGGCGAGAGCGGTCGCGGCCGCGTCGACGATGAACTGCGGAGTCGCGAAGTCGGGCTCCCCGGCAGCGTACGAGATCACGGGCTTGCCCTCGGCTTTGAGGGCCTTGGCCTTGGCATCCACCTTCAGAGTGGCGGACTCGGCGATGGCGGACAGTTTGCGGGAGAGCGGGGCGCGTTCGGTCACGACTCCGATCGTACTCGGGGCCGAAGGCCCCGATCGGTCTGAGGCAGGACGAGAAGCGGCGAAACCCCGGCATCCGAAGAAAACCGGCATTCTTCGCCGGATGCTCAGCGCTCGACGAGCACGCCGTCCTCGTCGGCGTACAGCCGAGCTCCCGGGCGGAAGGCGACTCCGCCGAACTCGACGGTCACGTCGGCCTCGCCGGTGCCCTGCTTCCCGCTCTTGCGGGGATTGGTGCCGAGCGCCTTGACGCCCAGCGGCATGGTCGCGATCGCCGCGCTGTCGCGGACGCACCCGTTGATGACGACGCCGGCCCAGCCGTTGTCGACCGCGAGCTGCGCGATCATGTCGCCCATCAGCGCCGTGCCGTACGACCCGTCGCCGTCGACGACGAGCACCGCGCCCTCGCCGGGGGAGGAGAGCAGCGATCTCAGCAGCACGTTGTCCTGAAAGCACCGAACGGTGCGGATCGGGCCCTCGAACGAGGTGCGCCCGCCGAACGAGCGCAGCTGCAGCGGCAGGGACTGCAGGTCGTCGCCGTGCAGGTCGTACAGATCAGCGGTGGATGTCATGACTCACTCCTATCAGGTGCAGCGGCCGCGCGGCGGAGGCCGGATGCTGTGCCGCATCCGGCCTCCGGATCAGCCCGGCGGATCAGCTGAACTGGTTCATCGTGTTGTGCTGCCCGCCCGCCTTCAGCGCGGCCTCTCCCGCGAAGTACTCCTTGTGGTTGTCGCCCAGGTCGGAGCCGGCCATGTTCTGGTGCTTCACGGTGGCGATGCCGCCGCGGATCTCCCGCCGCTGCACCCCCTTCACGTACGCGAGCATGCCCTCGTCGCCGAAGTAGCCCTTCGCGAGGTCGTCGGTCGAGAGAGCCGCCGTGTGGTACGTCGGCAGCGTGATGAGGTGGTGGAAGATGCCCGCCCGCGCGGACCCGTCGCGCTGGAAGGTGCGGATCCTCTCGTCGGCCAGCGCCGCGAGCTCGGTGTCGTCGTACTCGACGCTCATCAGCCTGTCGCGGTCGTACGCCGACACGTCCTCGCCCCGCTCGGCGAGCAGGTCGTACGCCTGCTGGCGGAAGTTCAGCGTCCAGTTGAACGACGGGCTGTTGTTGTAGACCAGCTTCGCGTTCGGGACCACCTCGCGGATGCGGTCGACCATCTCCGCGATCTGCTCGACGTGCGGCTTCTCGGTCTCGATCCACAGCAGATCGGCGCCGTGCTGCAGCGAGGTGATGCAGTCGAGCACGACGCGGTCGGCGCCGCTGCCCGCGCGGAACTGATACAGATTGCTGGCCAGCCGCTTCGGGCGCAGCAGCCGGCCGTCGCGCTTGATCACGACATCGCCGTCGCCGAGGTCGGCCGGTGCGATCTCCTCGACGTCGAGGAACGAGTTGTACTGATCTCCCAGGTCGCCCGGCTGGCGCGAGACGGCGATCTTCTGCGTGAGGCCGGCGCCGAGCGAGTCGGTGCGCGCGACGATGATGCCATTGTCGATCCCGAGCTCGAGGAACGCGTAGCGGACCGCGTTGATCTTGGCGATGAAGTCCTCGTGCGGCACGGTGACCTTGCCGTCCTGATGACCGCACTGCTTCTCGTCCGAGACCTGGTTCTCGATCTGGATGGCGCAGGCGCCGGCCTCGATCATCTTCTTCGCGAGCAGGTACGTCGCCTCGGGGTTGCCGAAGCCGGCGTCGATGTCGGCGATGATCGGCACGACATGGGTCTCGTGCTCGTCGATCTGCGACTGGATGAACTCCGCGGCCGTCTCGTCGCCGGCAGCCCGAGCGTCGTCGAGCTGGGTGAACAGCAGGTCGAGCTCACGGGCATCCGCCTGCCGGAGGAACGTGTACAGCTCTTCGATCAGCGCGGGGACCGCGGTCTTCTCGTGCATCGACTGGTCGGGGAGCGGGCCGAACTCGGAACGGAGGGCCGCGACCATCCAGCCCGACAGGTACAGGTAGCGCTTGTTCGTCGACTTCAGGTGCTTCTTGATGGAGATCATCTTCTGCTGCCCGATGAAGCCGTGCCAGACGCCGAGCGACTGGGTGAACGCCGAGGAGTCGGCGTCGTACTCCTGCATGTCGCGGCGCATGATGTCGGCCGTGTACTGCGCGATCTCCAGCCCGGTGCGGAACCGGTTCTGCGCGCGCATGCGCGCTGCCGACTCGGGGTCGATGGCGGCCCAGCCCGCGCCCTGCGCGTGCGTGAGCTGCCGGATGGCATCGATGTCGTCCTGGTAGCGGGTCATGGCATGTCCTTCGTGTGGGGAGGGATGGTCAGTCGTTGTCGGTCAGGTAGCGCGAGTACGCCGGCAGGGTGAGGAACGCGGGGAACTCGGGGCGCAGAGTCACCTCGCGGAAGATCTCTGCGGCATCGTCGAACCGGTCGCCCTCGTATCGCGCCGCCTGGGCGAGCACATCGCGGATCAGGCCTTCGACATGGTCGACGGTGATCGCCGTGCCCTCCTGGGTGCGGCGATCCTGGTGGATCCACTGCCACACCTGCGAACGGCTGATCTCGGCGGTCGCGGCGTCTTCCATCAGGCCGTCGATGGCGACCGCGCCCTGCCCGCGCAGCCACGCCTCGAGGTAGCGGATCGCCACCGAGACGTTCTCGCGGACACCGGCCTCGGTCACCGGCCGGCCGATGCGCAGGTCGAGCAGCTGCGCCGCCGTCACCTCGACGTCGTCGCGCCGGCGGTGGAGCTGGTGCGGGCGCTCGCCGAGCACCGCGTCGAACTCGGCCCTCGCGACGGCGACGAGGTCGGGGTGTGCGACCCAGGTGCCGTCGAACCCGTCGCCGGCTTCGCGGCGCTTGTCTGCGGCGACCTTCTGCAGCGTGTGCTCCGTGGCCGCGGCGTCGCGTCGGTTCGGGATGAAGGCGCTCATACCGCCGATCGCGTGCGCTCCGCGCCGGTGGCAGGTCTTCACCAGCAGCTCGGTGTACGCCCGCATGAACGGCACCGTCATGGTGACCTCGCTGCGGTCGGGCAGCACGAACCGCGCGCCGCGCCCGCGGTAGTTCTTGATGATCGAGAAGATGTAGTCCCAGCGGCCGGCGTTCAGGCCCGCGCAGTGGTCGCGCAGCTCGTAGAGGATCTCGTCCATCTCGAAGGCTGCCGGCAGCGTCTCGATCAGCACCGTCGCGCGGATGGTGCCGTGCGGGATCCCGATGTACTCCTCGCTGAACGAGAACACGTCGTTCCACAGCCGGGCCTCTTCGCGGGACTCGATCTTGGCGATGTAGAAGTACGGGCCCCGCCCCGCGTCGATCAGCGCCCGGGCGTTGTGGAAGAAGTACAGCCCGAAGTCGATCAGGGATGCGGATGCCGCCAGCCGGCGGCCCGTGCGGTCGGTGAACTCGACGTGCTTCTCGGGCAGGTGCCAGCCGCGGGGGCGCATCACGATGGTGGGCGTCTGCTCGGCGGTGACCCGGTATGCGCGGCCGTCGGCGCTGGTGTGGGTGAGCTCGCCGCGGATCGCGTCGCGCAGCGTCAGCTGGCCGCCGATGATGTTGCGCCACGTCGGGCTGGTGGCGTCCTCCAGGTCGGCCAGCCACACGCTGGCACCGGAGTTGAGGGCGTTGATCGTCATCTTCGGATCGGTGGGCCCGGTGATCTCGACCCGGCGGTCTTCGAGACCGGGCCCAGCTCCGGCGACCCGCCAGTCGGCGTCGTCGCGGATGTGCGCGGTGTCGTCGCGGAAGCGCGGGTCGTGGCCGTTGCCGATCTCGAACCGACGGCGCATCCGATCGGCGAGGCGATCGTGGCGCCGCCCGCCGAAGCGGTGGTGCAGCTCGGTGAGGAACGCGATGGCCTCCGCGGTCAGGATCTCGTCCTGGCGGGCAAGGCGTGGTCCGGTGATGTGCAGGGTCGGGCCGAGGTCGGCGGAGACGGCAGCGGCGGCGGTACGCGCGGGGGCGGTTGCAGGGGCAGTGCTCATGGTCGTTCTCCTCCGTGAGATGTTCGGTCGGCCAGGCGGCTGACGGGGGGGCGTGGCATCCACTGTGCGTGAAGAAATACACCCCTGATGGCCGAATGGTCGGAGAAGTTCGGATGAATTTCTGTTTCTGTGACAGACTGCGTTCATGATCGACGACTCCGACGCGCTCACCATCGGCCGCCGCATCCGGCAGCTGCGCCTCGCCCGCGGCATGACGCTGGAAGATCTCGCCGCGCGCATCGGCCGCGCGCCGAGCCAGGTGTCGATGTTCGAGACGGGCAAGCGCGAGCCGAAGCTCACCCTCCTGCAGACGATCGCCAGGGTGCTCGACACGACCCTGGACGGGCTGCTCGAGGGCGAGCCCCTCGATGAGCGCGCGACCCGCGAGATCGCGCTCGAGCGCGCCATGAAGGGCCAGACGTTCCAGGCTCTGGGCATTCCGTCGTTCCGGATCGGCAAGTCGCTCTCGAATGACGTGATCGACGCGATGCTCGCGCTGCACGGCGAGATCGAGCGGCTGCGCGACGAGCGCGCCGCGACGCCGGAGGAGGCTCGCCGCGCCAACCTCGAGCTGCGCCATCTCATGCGCCGACAGGACAACTACTTCGCCGAGCTCGAAGCGCAGGCGCGCGAGATCCTCGACGCGGTGGGTCACCCGGGCGGGCCGCTGACCCAGCGCACCGCGTCGGAGATCGCGGCCCACCTCGGCTTCACGCTGCACTACGCGCCCGACCTGCCGCAGTCCACGCGCAGCGTCGCCGATCTCGCGCACGGTCGGCTGTACCTCTCCAGCAGCGTTCCGGCGAAGGGCGATGCGCGCACCGCCGTGCTGCAGGCGCTGTCGAGCCGGATCCTCGGGCATTCCGAGCCGCGCAGCTATGCCGAGTTCCTGCGGCAGCGGGTCGAGACGAACTATCTCACCGGCGCGCTGCTCGTGCCGGAGACGCACGTCGTGCCCGTGCTGCAGGACGCCAAGCAGCGCCGCGCCATCTCGGTGGAGGACGTGCGCGACGCCTACTCCGTGTCATACGAGACCGCGGCGCACCGGTTCACGAATCTTGCGACGCGGCATCTGGGCATCCCGGTGCACTTCCTCAAGGTGCACGAGTCGGGCACCATCACCAAGGCCTACGAGAACGACGACGTGAACTTCCCGACCGACCGGCTGGGGTCGATCGAGGGGCAGATGTGCTGCCGTCGGTGGACGAGCCGGGAGGTGTTCGACGTCGACGACCGGTTCAACCCGTACTACCAGTACACCGACACCGGCAACGGCACCTACTGGTGCACCGCTCGCGTCGAGCCGTCGAGCGAAGGACTGCACTCGGTGAGCGTGGGCGTGCGCTTCGACGACACGAAGTGGTTCGTCGGGCGGGACACCCCGAACCGAGGAGTGTCGACGCACTCGGTCGAGACCTGCTGCCGTCGTGCGCCCGCCGAGCTCGAGCAGCGCTGGCGCGATCAGGCGTGGCCGAATGTGCGCACTCCGCGCACCCTGCTGGCCACCCTGCCGACGGGGTCGTTCCCCGGTGTCGACACCACCGACGTGTACGAGTTCCTCGAGGCGCACGCACCGCGCTGAGTGGCGGCGTTCACCCGGCCGCGCGCAGCGTCGCCCACAGCTCCGCCCGCGCCGGGAACGAGGTGAGGTCGGTGCCGAGCAGGACAGCAGCCTGCGCGATGCGGCTGCGCAGCGTGTGGCGATGGATGCCGAGGCTCGCCGCGGTCTGCTCTGCGCGCG
>NZ_MJIR01000073.1:0-9919 GCF_001878835.1 Microbacterium sp. AR7-10
GTGCTCGACGGTGTGGAACGGATCGACGCGGCGGATCTGCACCGAGGTGTTCATCGCCCCAGACTACGGTCGCGATGTGACCATCAATGTGCCATTGACAATAGTGTGTGTCACACAATATCGTCTCTCGCATGAGCGACAGCGAGTTCGACGTCCATCTGCAGGAGCTGCGGCGAGGCACCATCGTGCTCGCCAGCCTGCAGCTGCTGCGCACCCCGGGTTACGGGTACGGCCTGCTGGAGCAGCTGGCATCCGCCGGCTTCCCCACCGATGCCAACACGCTCTACCCGCTGCTGCGCCGACTCGAGAAGCAGGGCTATCTCGACAGCGAGTGGAACACAGACGAGGCGAGGCCCCGAAAGTTCTACCGCACCTCCGAGGCGGGCGTCCGCCTCGCGACCACACTGACTCAGGAGGTCGCGGCCATCGCCGCCGCGACCGCCGCGCTCCGCGACCAGGAGAACTGACATGACCGCCACACTGACCGACCGGTACATCGCCGCCACCGTGCGGAGCCTCCCAGCCGGGCTGCAGAAGGAGGTCGGCGACGAGCTGCGCGCCTCGATCGCGGATGCCGTCGACGCCCGCACCGCGAACGGCGAGGCTTTAGAGCATGCCGAGCACGCCGTGCTCACCGAACTGGGCGATCCCGCGGCGCTCGCCGCGGGATACGCCGATCGGCCGCTGCATCTGATCGGGCCGAAGTACTACCTGACCTGGTGGCGGCTGCTGAAGATCCTGCTCGCAATCGTGCCGGCCTGCGCAGTCGGCGGGGTCGCGATCGCGCAGGCGCTGGCCGGCGCGGGCATCGGCGAGATCATCGGCGAGGCCATCGTCGTCGCCCTGTCGGTGATCGTGCACGTCTCGTTCTGGACGACGCTGGTCTTCTTCATCCTCGAGCGGACGGGCGCCGACACCGGCGTCAGGTGGAGCGTCGATCAGCTGCCCGAAGATCCGCAGAACGGCACCGGGCCCGCCGATCTGATCGCCTCGCTGATCATGCTCGCGCTGTTCGCCGGGGTGCTCGTGTGGGATCAGCTGCGCGGCTGGACGGCCTCCGCCGATGAGCCGCTGTCGATCCTGAACCCTGGGCTCTGGCCGTGGGGCATCGGCGCGCTGCTGGCGCTGCTCGTCGCCGAGGCCGTGCTCTCGGTCGCGGTCTTCGCTCGCGGGCGCTGGACGATGACCTTCGCCTGGATCAACGCCGCCCTGGCGGCAGTCGTCATGGTGCTCGGCCTGACCGCGCTGATGAACGGGACGCTGTACAACCGGCGTTTCGTCGACGAGGTGTTCCTGAGCAACGGGGTGGGCGATGACGCCGTGATCGTCCTCGCCGTGCTCACCGGCATCGGCATCGTGGGCATCACCGTCGGCGACATGATCGACGGCTGGCGCAAGGCCGCTCGCGCCCGCCTGGCCCGCTGATCCGCGGCCGCCCTCCCGCGGCGAGCGCCGGCGAGCGCCGGCGAGCCCCGGGCCGCCCTCCCACCGCCGAGCTCCCGCCGCCGAGCGCCGAGACCCCNNGGGGTCTCGGCGCAGAAGACGGCGCCGCGGCGCGCGGCGTCAGCCCTTCGTGACGCTCTCGATCATGACCGGGGTCTTCGGGGCGCCGTCGGGGCCGCCGTTCTCGGTGCCGGCCGCGGCCACATCGGCGACGATCGCGGTGGAGGCCTCGTCGAGGTGTCCGAACACGGTGTAGCTGGGCGGCAGCTGGCTGTCGGCGTAGACGACGAAGAACTGCGAGCCGTTCGTATCCGGCCCGGCGTTCGCCATCGCGAGCGTACCGGCCTCGTACGTCTCCGATCCGTCCAGCTCGTCGGCGAACGAGTAGCCGGGGCCGCCCGTCCCCGTGGCGCTCGGGTCGCCGCACTGCAGCACGAAGATGCCCTCGGTGGTCAGGCGGTGGCAGGTGGTGCCGTCGAAGTAGCCCTGCTCGGCGAGCGAGAGGAAGCTGTTCACGGTGCACGGCGTCTTCGCGGCGTCGAGCGTCATCTTCAGCTCGCCGACGCCGGTCGCCACCGTGACCGGCACCTCGGCGGTCTCGGACGGCTCGGCAGCGGGCGCGTCGACCGCGGTCGACGCCGGACGGCCGTCCTCCGGGTAGGAGCACGTCCCGGATGCCTCGCTCGCAGACGACGACGGCGCGGGGTTCGATGAGCCCGGCTCGCCGGCATCCGGATTCGACGCGCAGCCCGTCAGGGCGAGCGCCGCAGCGGCGGTGAGAGCGAGCACGGAACGGCGGAGGTGAGTTGTCAGGCGCACGCCACGATCGTACGCGACCCGGTCGCACCGACCCGGTCGCACCGACCCGCAGGTGATTAGGCTGAGAGCCGTGACCGCCGACTTCGTCTCCGACATCTTCGACCCGTCCGAGTGGCAGCTCGCCCCCGGAGCCGAGGACTACACCGACATCACCGCACACGTGTCGCGCGACGGGGGCGTCGCGCGCATCGCGTTCGATCGGCCCGAGGTGCGCAACGCGTTCCGTCCGCACACGGTCGACGAGCTGTACCGCGCGCTCGACATCGCGCGCCAGGATCCGCGGATCGGCGCCGTGCTGCTCACCGGCAACGGCCCGAGCCCGAAGGACGGCGGCTGGGCGTTCTGCTCGGGCGGCGACCAGCGCATCCGCGGTCGCGACGGCTACAAGTACTCCGACGACGAGGCGACGGTGCACGACACCGCCCGCGCGGGTCGGCTGCACATCCTCGAGGTGCAGCGGCTGATCCGGTTCATGCCGAAGGTGGTCATCGCCGTCGTCCCGGGCTGGGCGGCGGGCGGCGGGCACTCGCTGCACGTGGTGTGCGATCTGACGGTCGCGAGCGCCGAGCACGGCAGGTTCAAGCAGACGGATGCCGACGTCGGCAGCTTCGACGCCGGTTACGGCTCGGCGTACATGGCGCGGCAGACCGGCCAGAAGATCGCCCGCGAGGTGTTCTTCCTCGCCGAGGAGTACTCGGCGCAGCGCGCCTACGAGATGGGCGCGGTCAACCGCGTCGTGCCGCACGCCGAGCTCGAGCGGGAGGCGCTGAAGATGGCGCGCACGGTGCTGACCAAGTCGCCCACCGCGATCCGGATGCTGAAGTTCGCCTTCAACGCCGTCGACGACGGGCTCGTCGGCCAGCAGGTGTTCGCCGGGGAGGCCACGCGGCTGGCCTACGGCACCGACGAGGCCGTCGAGGGACGTGACTCGTTCCTGCAGAAGCGCGACCCGGACTGGTCGCCCTTCCCGTACCACTTCTGAGCCCGTGGCCGAGGTGAGTCTGCGAACCGTCGACGGCGCGGATGCTGGCGCGGTGCGGGATGCCCTGCCGGCCGCGCTCGACGGAGCGGGCCCCCTGGCGCTCGGCTTCGAGCCCTCGGCGGAGGATGTGGTGCCCGAGGGCACCGCGGTGGTCATCGCCACCTCCGGGTCCAGCGGCATCCCCAAGCGCGTCGTGCTCAGTGCCGCCGCGCTGCGGGCGAGTGCCGCGGCGACCGCCGCGCGGATCGGATCGGGGCAGTGGATGCTCGCCCTGCCCGCCGCGTACATCGCCGGCGTGCAGGTGCTCGGGCGCTCGCTGCTCGCGGGGATCGACCCGGTGCTGCTCGAGGGCCGTTTCACCCCGGATGCCTTCGTGCGCGCGACCGCGACGCTGCGTGACGGCGTCGACCGGTTCACCTCGTTCGTGCCGGCGCAGCTCGCGACTCTGCTGGACGCCGCGGACGAGCAGCCGCGCGTGCGCGCCGCGCTCGCGTCGTACCGAGCGATTCTCGTCGGCGGACAGGCGCTGCCCGAGCGGCTGCGCGTCCGCGCCGACGCCGCGGGGGCGCGGATCGTGCGCACCTATGGCTCCAGCGAGACGGCCGGCGGGTGCGTCTACGACGGACGACCGCTCGACGGCGTCGGGCTCGCGGAGGTCGACGGCGAGGTGCGCATCAGCGGTCCGATGCTCGCCGACGGGTACCTCGGAGACGACGAGCGCACGGCCCAGGTGTTCGTGCCCGGCTCCGATGGCGTGCGCTGGTACCGCACCGGCGACGCCGGTACCATCACGCCCGCAGGTCGTCTCGCCGTCACCGGCCGGATCGACAACGTGATCGTGTCGGGCGGCATCAACGTGTCGCTCGACCGGGTGGAGCGGGTCGTGCGCGGCATCCCGGGGCTGGAGCAGGCGGTCGTGGTCGGCGTGCCCGATGAGCGCTGGGGCGAGGCATCCGTCATCTTCGCCGACGTGCCCCACGGAGAGCAGCTGCTCGAGGCCGCCCGCGCGCGCGTCGAAGCCGAGATCGGCCGGCATGCCCGGCCGGCGCAGCTGCGCGCCGAGCGGGTTCCGACGCTGGCATCCGGCAAACCCGACCGCGAGTCTCTGCGTCGCCTCGCCCGCGACTGAGCCACCGCTGCGGCAGACTGGCCGCATGGCCGTCTACACGCACGGGCACCACGATTCGGTGCTGCGCTCGCACAACAACCGCACGGTGGCGAACTCCGCCGCCTACCTCGCGGGGCACCTGACACCCGACGACCATCTGCTCGACGTGGGAGCGGGCCCCGGCAGCATCACCCTCGACTTCGCCGAGCGGGTGCACCGGGTCACGGCGACCGAGATCTCCGACGACGCGCTCGCCCTGTCGCGCTCCCTCGCCGCCGAGCGGGGGGCGACGAACGTCGACTTCTCCGTCGAAGACGTGCATGCGCTGAGCTTCGCCGACGACACCTTCGACGTCGTGCATGCCCACCAGGTGCTGCAGCACGTCGGCGACCCGGTGCAGGCGCTGCGCGAGATGCGCAGGGTCACCAGGCCGGGCGGCCTCGTCGCCGCCCGCGACGCCGACTATGCGGGTTTCATCTGGTTCCCGCTGCTGCCCGAGCTCGACGAGTGGCTGCGCCTGTACCGCGAGGCGGCGCGGCGCAACGGCGGCGAGCCGGATGCGGGGCGTCGCCTGCTCGCGTGGGCACGCGCCGCGGGCTTCACCGACGTCACCTCGACCGCGTCGACCTGGTGCTACGCGACGCCGGAGGAGCGAGCGTGGTGGGGCGGGATGTGGGCCGACCGCATCCTGCAGTCCGCACTCTCGACACAGCTCGAACGCGACGGGCTCGCGGATCGGGCGCAGCTGCAGCAGATCAGCGACGCCTGGCGCGCCTGGGCATCCGACGGCGACGGCTGGTATCTCGTCCCGCACGGCGAGATCCTCTGCCGAGCCTGAGACGGCCGGCCGCTACGCGTCGGCAGGTCCCAAATGGCCGCTTCAGTCGCCCGGAGGCGGCCATTCGGGCCCACTCGGCTGCCTCGGATGCCCGGATACATCTCGAGGCGGACGCGCGGCGCGCACCCCCTCCCGTAGCGTGAAGGGGTGATCCGCCGCATCCCCGCCCCCTGGCTCGTGCTCGACATCGTCGGGGCGATCGTCGGCCTGCTGATCACCGTTCCCCTGTCGCTGACCTTCAGCGGCGGGCAGCTGAGCTTCTGGATGCCCGATCCGCCCTCGGCCGTCATGCTCGTCGCGGTCTCGATGCTGCTCTGGGGGGCGGCCGCGATCAGCCGGCTCTCGCCGCCGATCGCCCTCGTCGTCGCGTGGACGGGCGCGCTGCTGCAGATGGCCGCGGGCCTGCCGCCGCTTCCGCTCGATCTCGCCATCTTCGTGGTGCTGTTCGCTGCCGCCGCCTGGGGCACGAAGCGCATGATGTGGATCGGCGGCGCCTCCGCCGTCGGCGGCGGCCTCATCGCCGGCGTCTACATCGGCGTGCTCCAGTACGACTTCACGGCCGCGGTGACCGCGCCCTCGCCGATCGAGATGCGGCTCGTGCTGCTGAGCATCACGATGGGGCTGACGATCGTGCTCTCGCTCGCCATGGCCTGGGGCGCCGGGCTGCTCTGGCGGCTGGTGCGCCAGAGCCGCGCGAACCGCGAGGCGCAGCTGCGTGCCGAGACCGCGGCGGCCGAAGAGCAGGAGCGCGTGCGCATCGCCCGCGACATGCACGACATCGTCGCGCACTCGCTCGCCGTGGTGATCGCGCAGTCCGATGGCGCACGCTACGCCGCGGCCGCGCGACCCGAGCTCGCGCAGGAGGCGCTGACCACGATCGCGCAGACCGCGCGCTCCGCGCTGTCGGATGTGCGGATGCTGCTGACCCAGCTGCGCCACCGGCAGGGCGACGGCCCCCAGCCCACACTCGCCGATCTGGAGACGCTGTTCGCCCAGGTGCGTCAGGCGGGCGTCGAGCCGCGGGTGTCGGTGGATCCGATGCCGCAGGCCGAACCGCCCGGCGCCGTGCAGCTGGCGGTCTACCGGATCCTGCAGGAGGCGCTCACCAACGCCATCCGGCACGGCGAGGGCGACGTCGACGTGCGTCTGTCGTGGTGGGCCGATCGAGTCGACCTTCTCGTGCACAACCGGATCCCCGGCGTGACCACGGCCGCGGACGCCCCGATGAGTGCGCAGGGCGGCCACGGCCTCATCGGAATGCGCGAGCGCGCTCAGCTGATGGGCGGAACGCTCACGGTGCAACATGAGCCGAGCCGCTTCACCGTGCGCGCTACGCTTCCGATCGGCCCCTCGGCGAACTGAGCGGGCCGCAGACGACCAGGAGGTCACGGATGATCAGGGTCGTGCTCGTCGACGACCAGGCGCTGTTCCGCGCGGGTGTGCGGATGCTCGTCTCGTCGCAGCCCGACATGGATGTGGTCGGCGAAGCGGGAGACGGCAGCGACGCGCTCGAGGTGATCGGACGCACCCGCCCCGACGTGGTGCTGATGGACATCCGGATGCCCGTCATGGACGGCCTGACCGCGACCGCGCAGGTGCTCACCCAGCCCGAGCCGCCGCGCATCGTCATGCTCACGACCTTCGACCTCGATGAGGCCGCGGCCCGGGCGATCCAGCAGGGCGCCAGCGGATTCCTGCTGAAGGACGCCGATCCGGAGTTCCTGCTCGCCGCGATCCGGACGGTCGATTCCGGGTCGAGTGTGATCGCGGCCTCCGCCACCCGCGAGCTGTTCGCGCACTTCACCACCGAGACCAAACCCGTGCCGGCCGAGTACGCCGACCTCACCGATCGCGAGCGGGAGATCTTCGCGCTCGCCGCACGCGGGCTGTCGAACTCCGAGATCGCGGCGCGCGAGTACCTCAGCGAGGCGACCGTGAAGACCCACATCAGCCGCATCCTGAATAAGCTGCGCCTGCGCGACCGCGTGCAGCTGGTCGTCTTCGCCTTCGAGCACGGCCTGGCCTGACCGGCGTACGCCTGCGGGCGCGCAGGGATCATCCCTGCGATGTACGCGGATGCCATCGCCGGGCCGATGTGCCGGCCGGGGCGG
Organism: Microbacterium sp. AR7-10; assembly: GCF_001878835.1. Classification (NCBI taxonomy): domain Bacteria; kingdom Bacillati; phylum Actinomycetota; class Actinomycetes; order Micrococcales; family Microbacteriaceae; genus Microbacterium; species Microbacterium sp. AR7-10. Next base: position 7,302 of record NZ_MJIR01000073.1, read on the forward strand.
CGGAAATAGCGTCGAAGGCATGGAGATCACGACCTCGGACCTCGGCCTCGCCGCACGCGTCCAGCACCTCACCAAGACCTACGGCGCGGGCGCCGCCGGCGTCCGCGCCCTCGACGACGTCAGCGTCGGCATCCGCCGCGGCCAGTTCACCGCCATCATGGGCCCGTCCGGGTCGGGCAAGTCCACCCTCATGCACATCATGGCCGGTCTCGACGCCCCCACCGAGGGGCGCGCCTGGATCGGCGACACCGAGATCACCGGTCTGGACGACCTCGAGATGACGATTCTGCGCCGGCGCCGCGTGGGCTTCATCTTCCAGGCGTTCAACCTCGTGCCCACGCTCGATGCGCTCGGCAACATCCTGCTGCCCTTCGAGCTCGACGGGCGCCGGCCGACGGCCATCGAACGGGCGCGCATCGACGGCCTCGTCGAGCGCCTCGGTCTGGCATCCCGCCTCACCCACCGGCCGCACGAGCTCTCGGGCGGACAGCAGCAGCGCGTGGCGATCGCCCGCGCACTGGCCACCGCACCCGACCTCGTGTTCGCCGACGAGCCGACCGGCAACCTCGACTCGCGCAGCGGCCGCGAGGTGCTCGCGCTGCTCGCCGGGGCGAGCCGCGACCACGGCCAGTCGATCGCGATGGTCACGCACGACGCGATCGCGGCGAGCCACGCCGACCGGGTGCTGTTCCTCGGCGACGGCCGGATCACCGCCGACCATCCGAAGCAGAGCGCAGAGCAGATCGCCGCGTACATGCTCGCCGCGGAGGTCGCGGCGTGAGCGCGCCCGCCGCGACGATGTCGCCTCTCGAGCCGACCCGCCCGCGCCAGGCACGCCTCGGCTGGCTGCGCGAGCGGGGGATGGGAGCGAGCATCCTGGTCTCGGCGCTCGCCGCCGCCTTCGGTGTGATCCTCGTCGAGGTGACCGCCTACCTCGCAGCGGTGCTGCAGTCCGACCCGTTCATCGGCGACAGCGAGGTGCTCGCCATCGTGGTGGCGATCCTGTCGGTGCTGCTCGTCGCGGTCGCGATGTACGTCGCCGCGATCGTCACCGCGAACACGTTCTCGACCATCATCGCCGGCCGGACGCGCCGCATCGCCTTGCTGCGTCTGATCGGCGCCTCGGCCCGCTCGCAGCGTGCGGAGGTCACCGGTCAGGGGTTCGTGGTCGGCCTGATCGGAGCGGGCGTCGGTCTGGTGGTCGGCGTCGGCTTCGCGGCGCTCGGGGTGCTTGCCGGCGAGCTGCTGCTCGATCGCGCCCCGGCGGAGTTCACGCTCGCGCAGCCCGGTGTGCTGTTCCCCGTGGTGGGCGTGGTGCTGACGACGTGGCTCGCCGCCTGGATCGGGTCGCGTCGTGTGCTCACCGTCACGCCCCTGCAGGCACTCGGCGGCTCGGTCGAGCGCACGCACGCTGAGGAGGCCGGCCGCCGTGGCAGCCACGTGGGGGCTCTGGTGCTGATCGTGGCCGGAGCGGCGCTGCTGGCCGCCGGCGTCCTGCTCGGGCTGATCACGCCGCTGGGCGTGGTCGTGGCGTTCTTCGGCGGGCTGTTCTCGTTCACCGGCCTGGCGACCGCGTCGCCGCTGTTCATGCCCCCTGTGCTGCGCCTGGTCGGCCGGTTGTTCGGCAACGAGGCGACGGCGCGGCTCGCGGCGGAGAACGCGCTGCGGTATCCGGAGCGGTCGAGTCGGATGGCGATCGGCGTGGTGATGGGGGTGGCGCTGGTGACGATGTTCGCCGTCGCGCTGGAGTCGGTGAAGGCGCTGCTGATGCGCCAGAGCGAGGGAGAGTTCGTCGACGGCTTCTTCGCCCCGCTGGACGCGTTCGCGAGCATCATGATGGTGCTGGTCGCCGTGTCGGCGGTCATCGCCGCGGTGGGCCTGGTCAACTTGCTCACCATCGGCGTCGTGCAGCGTCGTCGTGAGCTCGGGCTGCTGCGCGCGATCGGACTGACCTCTGCCCAGGTGCGCCGGATGGTGCTGCTCGAGGCCGTGCACATCACGGTCGCCGCCACCCTCACCGGTCTCGCGCTCGGCATCGCGTACGGGTGGATCGCCGCGCAGGCGCTGCTCGGCTCGGTGCCCGTGCTGCCCGACTTCGAACCGGCCGGGCTCGTGTACCCGGCGGTGCCGTGGATCCCCGTGGTGATCATCGTCGTCGCGACCGCCGTGCTGACCGTCGTCGCCGCGGTCACCCCGACTCGCCTCGCGACGCGAGTCGCCCCCGTCGAGGCGCTCGCCGCCGACTGAGCACTGCCCTCCAGCCGGGCTGCGTGCGGGTGGCGCAGCCCGGCATCAGATATCCGGCGGCGGATTAGGCTGGATGGATGCCCTCCCCGTTCGACCAGTCCTCGTATCAGGTGCGCTTCGACTGGGGCGCGGACGGGCTCGCTCGGCTCGCGCCCGCCGGCATCGTGATCGTCGTCGACGTGCTGCGCTTCTCGTCCACCCTCGCCGACGCCGTCGCCGCCGGTCAGCGCGTCACGCTCGAATCGGCTGTGTCGTGGTCGACGAACGGCGCCGCGGTCGCCTTGGCCGCGTCAGCCGCGGCTGGTCCGGATGCCGGTCCCGCGACGGTGCTGATCGGCGGCATCCGCAACGCCGCCGCGACCGCTCGGGCG
>NZ_MJIR01000073.1:9965-27660 GCF_001878835.1 Microbacterium sp. AR7-10
CCGGCCGCGAGCTGGTCGCAGGGGTGGCCTCCACCGCCCGCATGGAGGCCGCCGGAGTGCGCCCGGCGACCACGGCAGAGGCGGCGGAGCTGGATGCCGTCGACACCGCCGCCGTGCTGCGCGACGGTGTCTTCGAGCGCTTCAGCTGACCGGCCGCGCGGCATCGACAGCACCGTCGGGCGGCGGCATAGGGTCGGAGCATGAGGTTTGTCCCCGCGGTCATCGTCGACGCCGTGTTCGTGCTCATCTTCGCGGCGATCGGCCGCGCATCGCACGACGAGAATCCGCTCGGGTTCCTGCTCACGGCCTGGCCGTTCCTGGTCGCGCTCGTCGTCGGGCACGCGCTCGCCGCGCTCGTCCCCGCGCGCCCGCGGCGGCCGTGGTCGCTCGGCTGGGGCGTGATCGTCTGGGTCGTGACGGTGGGCGGCGGGATGCTGCTGCGCATCGCCACGGGCGACACCGCCGAGACCCCGTTCATCATCGTCGCCTCGCTGGTGCTCGCGGCCATGCTGCTCGGCTGGCGGCTGATCGCCCTGCTCACCCGGCGCTATCGCGCTCCGCGGGTCGCGGACTGACGCCCGCCGCCCGCAGCGCCGACCGACTGAGCGCGCTCAGCGCGGCAGCTGCGCGGCGAGCCTGTCGGCCGCGGTGATCTCGCGGCGATGCCATTCGAACAGGAAGCGCCGATCGAAACGGCGCGAGCACTTCGCGCACGACGTCTCGCGCGCCGGGCGGCGGTGACGATAGGCGACGTGCCCGGCGGGGCAGCGCCCGATCCACGGTGCGAGCTCGGTCGCGGTCTCGCCCTGGTGGGTGGTGCCGCCGACATAGCCCAGCGAGCGCGCGGTGCGCTTCCAGGCCGGTCCGTGCCCCGCCGCGTGCCCCGCCAGCGCGTGCGCCACTTCGTGCAGCAGCGTCTGATGCACCTCGTCGTCGTCGAACCGGGCGGCGAGATACCGCGACACCGAGATGCGGCGGCGCTGGTAGTCGCACAGTCCGGCACGACGCTTGGCGTTGTCGAACTCGAACGACCACGACTCGTCGAGGTGCATGCGGATCAGCGCGTCACCCCAGACGCGCACGCGGTTCAGATCGGCCATGTGATCAGAGTAGAACCGGCGACCGACATCGGGTCTAGACGAGCGCGTCGGCTTCCATCGCGCTGCGCCGCTCGGCGGCCTCGATGGCGCGCAGCGCCTTCTCGAGATCCGAGTCGTCGGCGCCGGCCGCCCGGCGCAGGAACAGCGAGCGCTTGAAGCTCTCCCGCGCCTGCTCGAAATCGCGCACCTCGTACGCGTTCTTGCCGTGATGCTGATGCGCGAAGGCGGCGATCCCCGCCCAGCCCTGGCCCTCGGCCTCGCTCGCGCAGGTGGCGAGCTCCTGAGCCGCCGCGGCGTTGGCGCCACGGTTCTGCAGCACCGTGGCGTGCAGCACGCGGGCGCGCAGCAGGTCTTTGCGAGTGCCGGCCATGCGCGCCTGTCGCACCGTCTCGTCGGCGAGCTCGAGCGCCTCGTCGAGCCGATCGAGCACCTTCAGCAGCCACACGCGCTCGAGCAGCACGGGAAGACTGCGCTGATGCTCGATCTCGGCGAGACGCGTCACGCATTCCCGCGGGTCGACGATCTCACGAAGGGTGTCGGGGTCGTAACCCTGGATCAAATTCACGACTGATGGCTCCTCTCCGCGACCGTCATCCCAGTCTGCCCCGAGGATCTGAGAACCGTCCGAGGCACGCCCTGGATGACCCCGAACCGAGGATCAGCGCAGGAAGATGCTCGCGTCGGGGCGGGGGGATGCCACGGCATCCGCGTCGGTGACGATCGCCGCGCCCTTCGCGAACGCCGCGACCTCGGCATCCTGAGCGATCTTCGCCGGATGCGGACCCGCGGCCAGCAGCCGCGGCAGCCACTCGGTCGGAAGCGGAGTGCGTGAGGCGGCCATCACGAGATTGCCGAATCGGCGTCCCTTCAGCACCTGCGTGTCGGCGAGCAGGGCGACCTCGTCGAACACGCTCATCGCGGTCGCCACCTGGCGGCGCGCGAACGCGAGCCCAGGGCCGTCGGCGACGTTCACCAGTAGCACGCCCGCCGGCGCGAGCAGGTCGGCGATCTCGCGGTAGAACTCCAGGCTGGTCAGGTGAGCGGGCGTCTGGGCACCGGAGAACACGTCCGAGACGACGAGATCGCAGCGCCCGGTCAGGGCGGGCGGCAGGCGCCGCAGCCCCTCGCGCGCGTCGCCGATCCGGATGCGGATGGCCGCCGACCGCGGCAGCGGAAGGTGCTCGCGCACGAGCGCGACCAGCGGAGCCTCCAGCTCGATCACCTGCTGGCGCGATCCGGGCCTGGTCGCCTCGATGTAGCGGGGGACGGTCAGCGCGCCCGCGCCGAGATGCACGACGCTGAGCGGGGCGGATGCCGACGGGCCGAGCTGATCGATCACCGCGCCCATCCGCACGATGTACTCGAAGTGCAGGTGGGTGGGATCATCCAGGTCGACGTGCGACTGCGGCGTGCCGTCGACGATCAGCTCGAAGCCGCTGCCGAACTCGCTCGGCGCCACCTCGGCGATGCCGCCGTGCTCGAGCCGCGCCTGCGGGTTCGCGGCATCCCGCGCGCGTGCTCGTCCCATGCTCATCTCCTCTGTCGTGCGGTCTGCGGGGTGCAGGTCGCTTGGTCGTGTCCGTGGCAGAGAGCGTCCGTCAGCGACGCCGGCCGCCCGAGCAGGTCTCCTGGTTCAGGTCGATGCCGCTGATCTGCTCCGACAGCACGACGCCGTCGGTCGCCGACGGTGCGGGGCTCGGCGCATCGGATGCCGGGGCGGAGGGCTCCGCAGGCGAGACCGGGCCGTCGGCGACCACGCCTCCGTGGTTGCTGGCCTCACCGGTGATCTGCATCGACTCCCCGGTGCGGATGGCCTGCCACATCGGCTCGGCCGCGCTGTCGTCGATCACGACGCGGTTCGGATCGGACGGCGCCTCGACCGTGGGCAGCTGCAGGAACTTGAACTCCTCGAACGGCACGTCCTTCAGTGCGAGCGCGAGCTGCGCGAGGCGCACCGGGTTGGCGAGCTCCCTGCTCGGATCGACGTTGTCGGCGACGACGTTCGACAGCCGCAGCACCTTCGGCACGTCGGTGAGGGTCTCGCTGCTGAGGATCGTCTTCGCCAGACGCGACATGTACTGCTGCTGGTTGGAGATGCGCGCGAGGTCGCTGCCGTCGCCGATGCCCTTGCGCACCCGGATGAACTGCAGCGCGTCGTAACCCGACACCGTGCGCAGTCCGGGCGGCCAGTCGATCCCGGTGTCGCGGTCGCGGATGCCCGTGCCGCCGACGCAGATCTGCACCCCGCCGATCGCGTCGGTGATCTTCATCACGCCGTCGAAGCTGAGCTTCGCGGCGAAGCCGATGTCGATCCCGCTCAGCGCGGCGACCGACTTGACGACGCACGACAGCCCGGCCCGCTCGAAGACGGTGTTGATCACCGCCGAGGATGCTCCGGATGCCACCGAGCCGTCCTCACGCGTGCATTCGGGCACCTCCAGCATCAGGTCGCGCGGCAGCGAGACGACGCTCACCTTGCGCGGCTCGGCCGAGACGTGCACGAGCAGGTTGACGTCGTTGCGGATGCCGTCCTCGCCGACGCACCGCTCACCGAGCTTCTGCGTCGACACCTCACCGCACTCGTCCGTGCCGACGAGGAGGACCGCGAACTCGCCCGGGTACGCCGCGAGCGACGGGGGAGCGACCTCCGATGCGTCCTCCAGATCGACCGCGTCCTGACCCACCCGCAGCGTGAGGTCCGCGGCGATGAAGCCGCCGATCCCGAGAGCCGAGACCGCAACGACCGCGGCGCCGATGCTCAGCATCCGCAGAGCCGACCCCCAGGCTGAGGGCGTGCGGTGCGGGGCGTGCTGAGCGACGGGGGTGCGCGTCATGGCACCCGACCCTACAGCGCGCGGCAGGGGACGACCCGATACCGGATCGCAACACGCGAAAGTTTGGCGATCGGCGGGGGCGCTGAGTAGCGTCAAGACATCATGTGCGGATGCGATGGGGCATCCGATTCATGCGAAGAAGCATTCCACAGAGAGGCACACCATGCTCCACAGCACCCGCAGGCGAGGCTTCGCGCTCGCCGCCGGCGCGGCCGTCGCAGCGATGCTGCTGACAGGCTGCGTCGCCAGCCAGCGTGACGACGACAACAGCTCCGAGTCGTCCAGCGACGTCGACAGCACCTTCGTCTTCGCCGCATCGTCCGACCCGCAGGGCCTCGACCCGGCCCTCGCGCAGGACGGCGAGACCTTCCGCGTCTCGCGCCAGATCTTCGAGGGTCTCGTCGGCACCGAGCCCGGCACCGCCGACCCCGCTCCGTTGCTCGCCGAGTCGTGGGAGTCGTCCGAGGACGGCATGACCCACACCTTCGACCTGAAGACCGGGGTGACGTTCCACGACGGCACGCCGTTCAACGCCGAGGCCGTCTGCTTCAACTTCGAGCGCTGGTACAACTGGACCGATCTGCTCGCCTCCGAGGCGCTCGGCTACTACTACAACAAGCTGTTCCGCGGTTACGCGTCGAACCCGGCGGACGCCGTGTACAAGTCGTGCACCCCCGACGGCGACGACAAGGTCACGATCGAGCTGAACAAGCCCTTCGCGGGCTTCGTCGCCTCGCTGTCGCTGCCCGCGTTCAGCATGCAGAGCCCGTCGGCGCTGCAGGAGTTCAAGGCCGATGAGGTCGGCGGCACCGCCGCTGCGCCCACGCTGTCGGAGTACGCGAAGGCGCACCCCGTCGGCACCGGACCGTTCCAGTTCGACTCGTGGGCCCCGGGCGAGAACGTCACGCTCACGTCCTACGGCGACTACTGGGGCGAGAAGGGCCAGATCGAAGAGGTCATCTTCCGCGTCATCGACGACCCGACCGCTCGCCGCCAGGCGCTCGAGGCCGGCGACATCGACGGGTACGACCTGGTCGGCCCCGCCGACACCAAGGCCCTCGAGGAGAAGGGCTTCACCATGGTGTCGCGCAAGCCGTTCACGATCCTCTACCTCGGCTTCAACCAGGCGGTGCCCGAGCTGCAGGACATCACGGTGCGCGAGGCGCTCTCGCACGCCATCGACAAGGACGCGCTGATCAAGCAGGTGCTGCCCGAGGGCACCGAGAAGGCCACGCAGTTCGTGCCGCCGGTGGTCAACGGCTACAACAAGGACGTCACCACCTACGAGTACGACGTCGACAAGGCGAAGTCGATGCTGGCCGAGGCCGGCTACACGGCCGACAACCCGCTCACGCTGACCTTCAACTACCCGGTCAACGTCTCGCGTCCGTACATGCCCAACCCCGAGCAGATCTTCACCGTGCTGGCGAAGCAGCTCGAGGAGGCGGGCGTGAAGGTCAACCCGCAGACCGACGCGTGGAGCCCGGACTACCTCGAGAAGATCTCGAGCACGCCCGACCACGGCATCCACCTGCTGGGTTGGACCGGCGACTACAACGACACCGACAACTTCGTCGGCGTCTTCTTCGGACAGCAGAGCGCGGAGTGGGGCTTCGACAACGCCGAGCTGTTCGGCGCACTGGCGGATGCCCGTGGCATCTCGAACATCGAGGACCAGACCGCGGCGTACGAGAAGATCAACGAGGAGGTCGCGGAGTTCATCCCCGGTGTCCCGCTGGCCCACCCGGCGCCCACCCTCGCGTTCGCCGAGCGTGTGAAGAGCTACCCGGCCAGCCCGGTGAACGACGAGGTCTTCTCGGAGATCGTCCTCACCAAGTGATGCCCGCCACGTCGTCCGCCTCGGACCTGTGAGGTCCGGGGCGGGCGACGCGCCCTGACGGAGAACTTCGTGCTGCGAACAATCGGCAAGCGGCTGCTGCTGCTCATCCCCACCCTCTTCGGCCTCAGCATCCTGCTGTTCGCGTGGGTCCGCGCCCTGCCGGGCGGCCCCGCCGTCGCCCTGCTCGGTGAGAAGGCCACCCCGGCGGCGGTCGAGCAGGTCAACGCCCTCTACGGCTTCGACCGGCCCCTCATCGAGCAGTACGTCACCTGGATCGGCAGGCTGCTGCAGGGCGACTTCGGAGCGTCGATCGTCACGTCCCGCCCCGTCGTGGAGGAGTTCTTCCGCCGCTTCCCGGCCACGATCGAGCTCAGCATCGCCGCGCTCGTCTTCGCGGTCGGCATCGGCATCCCGCTCGGATACTGGGCGGCGCGCCGCCACGGGAAGTGGACCGACCACGGCGCGGTGATCTTCAGCCTGGTCGGCATCACCATCCCGGTGTTCTTCCTCGCGTTCATCCTCAAGTACATCTTCGCCGTGCAGCTGGGCTGGCTTCCCTCCGACGGAAGGCAGAGCCCGCGCATCAACGCCACGCACGTCACCGGCTTCTACGTCTGGGACGGCATCATCACCGGCGAGTTCGATGCGGCGTGGGACGCCATCCTGCACCTGGTGCTGCCCGCGCTCGCGCTGGGCACGATCCCGCTGGCGATCATCGTGCGCATCACCAGGGCCAGCGTGCTCGAGGTGCAGAACGCCGACTACGTCCGCACCGGCAAGGCGAAGGGCGTGGCGCCCGCCACGCTGCGCAACCGGTTCATCCTGCGCAACGCGATGCTGCCGGTGATCACCACGATCGGACTGCAGACGGGTCTGCTGATCTCGGGCGCGGTGCTCACCGAGACCGTGTTCGCCTATCCCGGCATCGGGTCGTTCCTCGCGCAGTCGATCTTCGCGCGGGACTTCCCCGTGCTGCAGGGCTTCATCATCTTCATCGCGATCGCGTACGCGCTGATCAACCTGGCCGTCGACGTGTCGTACAGCCTGATCGATCCGAGAGTGAGGGTTCAGTGATGAGCGCAGTGCTCCCACCCGCCCAGGGCGGCGAGGTGCTCGACACCGTCGCCGTCGCACAGGCCGATCTCGCGTCCGGCGGCGGATTCTGGCATGACGTGTTCCGACGCCTGCGGCGCAACCCCGCCGCGTGGGTCGGCGCCGTCATCGTGCTGCTGTTCCTGCTGGTGGCGGCGCTGGCTCCGCTGCTCGCACCGTACCCGGAGCGCTCTCTCCCGGGCACCGAGTACATCACGCCCACCGGCATCCCCGGGATCGGCGAAGTCGACGGATTCCCGCTCGGTCTCGACCGCTTCGGCGGCGACGTCCTGTCGAAGCTGATCTGGGGAGCGCAGGCCTCGCTGCTGGTCGGCGTCGTCTCCACCGCCCTCGGTCTCGTCGGCGGCATGCTGCTTGGCCTGCTCGCGGGAACCTTCGGGGGCTGGGTCGACACGCTGATCATGCGCATCGTCGACATCATCCTCTCGGTGCCGAACCTGCTGCTCGCGGTGTCGATCGCCGCGATCCTGGGGCAGACGCCGTCGGCGGTGATGATCGCCATCGGAGCCTCCCAGGTGCCGATCTTCGCCCGCCTGCTGCGTGCGTCGATGCTGCAGCAGCGCTCGGCCGAATACGTGCTCTCGGCGCAGACGCTCGGGCTCGGTCGCGGCCGCATCACCATGTCGCACGTGCTGCCGAACGCCATCGGCCCGGTCATCGTGCAGGGAACCCTCACCCTCGCCACCGCGGTGATCGACGCGGCGGCGCTGTCGTTCCTCGGTCTCGGCGGCGGACGCCCCGAGACGGCCGAGTGGGGTCGGATGCTGACCTACGCGCAGAACGAGCTGGCGATCGCTCCGCAGCTGGCCTTCCTCCCCGGCATCTGCATCGCGGTGACCGCGCTGGGCTTCACGCTGTTCGGCGAGGCGCTGCGCGAGGCGATGGACCCGAGGACGCGTGCGCGATGAGGAACGAGAAGATGAACACGAACCCGGATGCCGTGCGCCAGCCGCTGCTGCAGGTGTCGAACCTGGCCGTCGACTTCGGCACCGTCGACGGCGTCGTGCACGCCGTCGAGGGCGTCGACCTCGAGATCGCCCCGGGGGAGACCGTCGCGATCGTCGGCGAGTCCGGCTCGGGGAAGTCGACCACCGCGATGGCCGTGATCGGTCTGCTCGCCTCGGGCGGTCGGGTGGCCGGTGGCAGCATCACCCTCGACGGGCGCGAACTGGTCGGCATCTCCGAGAACGAGATGCGCAAAATCCGCGGTCGCGACATCGGCATGGTGCCGCAGGATCCGATGTCGAACCTCAACCCCGTCGCCAAGATCGGCACGCAGGTCGCCGAGACGCTGCTCGCGCACGGCCTCGCGAACCGCTCCACCGTGCAGCAGAAGGTCATCGAGGCGCTCTCCGCGGCGGGTCTTCCCGACCCCGAGCGTCGCGCCAAGCAGTACCCGCACGAGCTGTCGGGAGGTCTGCGCCAGCGCGCCCTCATCGCGATCGGCCTGGCCTGCCGGCCGCGTCTGCTCATCGCCGACGAGCCCACCAGTGCGCTGGACGTCACGGTGCAGCAGACGATCCTCGATCAGCTCGACGAGATGACACGCGAGCTCGGCACCGCCGTGCTGCTGATCACCCACGACCTCGGTCTCGCCGCGGAGCGCGCCCAGCGGGTGGCGGTCATGCACCGCGGTCGCGTCGTCGAGCAGGGCCCGGCGCGCCAGATCCTCGAGGACCCGCAGCATCCGTACACGCAGAGTCTGGTGCAGGCGGCGCCGTCGATCGCCGCCGCGCGGCTGCAGCCGGAGGTGTTCCAGACGGGGCGGGAGCAGGATGCCGCGGCGGACGCCGTCGCAGACAACATCGTCGAGATCGAGGGACTGCGCAAGGTGTACCCGATGCGCGGGAGCGCGTCGGACTTCGTCGCCGTCGACGACGTGTCGCTCGCGATCCCGCGCGGCAAGACCGTCGCCATCGTGGGCGAGTCGGGGTCGGGCAAGACGACCACCGCCCGCATGCTGCTCAAGCTCATCGAGCCGACCGCCGGCACGATCCGCTTCGAGGGCAACGACATCGCGAAGCTCGACCGCGCGCAGTCGCGGGAGTTCCGCCAGCGCGTGCAGCCGGTGTTCCAGGACCCGTACTCGAGCCTCAACCCGATGTTCACGATCGAGCGTCTGATCGCCGAGCCGCTGGAGTTCTACAAGCGCGGCAGTCGCGCCGAGCGTCGCTCGCGCGTGCGCACCCTGCTCGATGACGTCGCCCTGCCGCAGTCGATGCTGCAGCGCTACCCGTCGGAGCTGTCCGGCGGTCAGCGTCAGCGCGTCGCCATCGCCCGCGCTCTCGCCCTCTCTCCCGATCTCATCGTCTGCGACGAGCCGGTGTCGGCCCTCGACGTGCTCGTGCAGGACCAGATCCTCACCCTGCTCGGCGACCTGCAGAAGGAGTACGGACTCAGCTATCTGTTCATCTCGCACGACCTCGCGGTGGTGCGTCTGATCAGCGACTACGTGTGCGTGATGAAGGACGGCGCGCTCGTGGAGGCGGCCAGCTCGGAGGAGATCTTCACCAACCCCCGCGACCCGTACACGCGGCGCCTGCTGGCATCCATCCCGGGCAACGAGCTCGGCATCGCCTCCTGACGCGGGAGCCTCAGCCCCGCAGGTCCGGGTCGCGCGCCCAGCGCCGCGCCAGCGCGCGCACGCGCAGCGCGCGCGCCTGCCACGACACCCAGAGCACCGGCCAGAGCAGCGCTGCGGTCGGCCCGTCGAACGTCAGCCGATCGCGCCACAGCGTCCGGCCGGGGTGACCCGGCTGAGCGCAGACCGCCATCTGGTGGTCCCACACGTCGAGTGCGCCGAGCGGGCCGGTGAGCGGGATGCCGCTGTCGCGGAGGATGCGCACCGGACCGCCGGGCTCGTCGACGGTGCGATCGCTGATGTGGATCAGCTGCGTGCCGACCGGGATGCGCCCGAACGCGGCCAGTCGCACCGGCACCTCATCGCCCGGAGTCCACCGCTCGGGCAGGCCGTCGGGCAGCAGCGGCTGCATCTGCAGCAGGGGAGCGTACAGCTCGCCGACGATGCGCGGCGAATGCAGCGCCCGCCACGCAGTGTCGACGTCGCAGTCGATGGTGAACTTCAGCATGATGCGCATACTGCAGTGTCGCTCATACCCCAGCATCCGGCATTGGTCAAGGATTCCGCTTGCCATGTCGTGAAATCGTGCGTATAGTTGGTAGTTGCGCTCGCTTCTCCGTGCCCTCATATGGTGGTCGGCATCCGTTGAGCTCTCGAGCGCGCTCTCCACCGACGTCTAGGAATCGACCAGCCCCTGCGCGGGGCTCACGGAGGTTACTCCCTTGGCTGCTGCTCGCAACGCATCCACATCCACCACCAACAAGAACGGCCGCGGAGTCTCCCGCCTCTCGTTCGCCAAGATCTCCGACACGCTCGATGTCCCGGATCTGCTGGCTCTGCAGACCGAGTCGTTCGGCTGGCTCGTCGGCAATGACGACTGGAAGGCGCGCGTCGCCGAGGCCAAGAAGTCCGGCCGCAACGACGTCTCCGAGGTCTCCGGCCTGGGCGAGATCTTCGAGGAGATCTCCCCGATCGAGGACCTCGGCGAGACCATGCAGCTCTCGTTCACGAACCCGTACCTCGAGCCCGAGAAGTACTCGATCGACGAGTGCAAGGAGCGCGGCAAGACCTACGCCGCCCCGCTGTACGTCGAGGCCGAGTTCATGAACCACCTCACCGGTGAGATCAAGACCCAGACGGTCTTCATGGGCGACTTCCCGCTGCAGACCGGCAAGGGCACGTTCATCATCAACGGCTCCGAGCGCGTCGTCGTCTCGCAGCTCGTCCGCTCGCCCGGTGTCTACTTCGACAAGACTCCCGACAAGACCAGTGACAAGGACATCGTCACCGCTCGCGTCATCCCCAGCCGCGGTGCGTGGCTGGAGTTCGAGATCGACAAGCGCGACCAGGTCGGCGTGCGCATCGACCGCAAGCGCAAGCAGTCCGTCACCGTCTTCCTGAAGGCGCTGGGCATGTCGAGCGAGCAGATCCTCGCCGAGTTCTCCGGCTTCCCCTCGATCGAGGAGACCCTGGCCAAGGACACCATCCTCACCCAGGAAGACGCGCTGCGCGACATCTACCGCAAGCTGCGTCCGGGCGAGCAGGTCGCCGCCGAGGCCGCGCGCTCGCTGCTGGACAACTTCTACTTCAACCCGAAGCGCTACGACCTGGCGAAGGTGGGTCGCTACAAGATCAACCAGAAGCTCGGTCTCGCCGCTCCGCTCACCGACTCGGTGCTCACCGTCGACGACATCGTCGCGACCATCAAGTACCTGGTGCGCATCCACCGCGGCGACGAGACGTTCGAAGGCATCCGCGGCGGCAAGAAGACCGAGATCCGCATCGCGACCGACGACATCGACAACTTCGGCAACCGTCGCATCCGCGCCGTCGGCGAGCTGATCCAGAACCAGGTCCGCACCGGTCTGTCGCGCATGGAGCGCGTCGTCCGCGAGCGCATGACCACGCAGGACATCGAGGCGATCACGCCGCAGACCCTGATCAACGTGCGCCCCGTCGTGGCCGCGATCAAGGAGTTCTTCGGCACCTCGCAGCTGTCGCAGTTCATGGACCAGAACAACCCGCTCGCGGGTCTGACCAACAAGCGCCGCCTGTCGGCCCTCGGCCCCGGTGGTCTCTCGCGTGACCGCGCCGGCGTCGAGGTGCGAGACGTGCACCCGTCGCACTACGGCCGCATGTGCCCGATCGAGACGCCGGAAGGCCCGAACATCGGCCTGATCGGTGCGCTCGCGACGTTCGCGCGCATCAACTCGTTCGGCTTCATCGAGACGCCGTACCGTCGCGTCGTCGACGGCGCCGTCACCGACCAGATCGACTACCTCACGGCAGCCGAGGAGGTCGACTTCAACATCGCCCAGGCCAACGCGCCGCTCGACAAGAACGGCCGCTTCATCGAGAGCCACGTCCTGGCCCGCCCCCGCGGCGGATCGGGCGAGGTCGACCTGTTCCTGCCCGAGGAGATCGGCTACATCGATGTCTCGCCGCGCCAGATGGTGTCGGTCGCGACCTCGCTCGTGCCGTTCCTCGAGCATGACGACGCGCAGCGCGCGCTCATGGGCGCCAACATGCAGCGTCAGGCCGTGCCGCTGCTGCGCTCGGACTCGCCGCTCGTCGGCACCGGCATGGAGGGCTATACCGCCATCGACGCGGGTGACGTGATCACCGCGCAGAAGGCCGGTGTGGTCAGCGAGGTCTCCGCAGACCGCGTCGTCGTCATGCTCGACGAGGGCGGCACGCAGGAGTACCACCTGCGCAAGTTCGACCGCTCCAACCAGGGCACCTCCTACAACCAGCGCGTGATCGTCAGCGCCGGTGAGCGCGTCGAGGTCGGCGAGGTCATCGCCGACGGTCCCGCCACCGAGAACGGCGAGCTCGCTCTCGGCAAGAACCTGCTCGTGGCGTTCATGCCGTGGGAGGGTCACAACTTCGAGGACGCCATCATCCTCAGCCAGGAGCTGGTGAAGGACGACACCCTCTCGTCGATCCACATCGAGGAGTACGAGGTCGACGCCCGCGACACGAAGCTGGGCAAGGAGGAGATCACCCGTGACCTCCCCAACGTCAGCCCCGAGCTGCTGAAGGACCTCGACGAGCGCGGCATCATCCGCATCGGCGCCGAGGTCCGTCCCGGCGACATCCTCGTCGGCAAGGTCACGCCGAAGGGCGAGACCGAGCTGTCGGCCGAAGAGCGCCTGCTGCGCGCCATCTTCAACGAGAAGAGCCGCGAGGTGCGCGACACCTCGCTGAAGGTGCCGCACGGTGAGCAGGGCACGATCATCGCCGTCAAGGAGTTCGACGCCGAGGAGGGCGACGACGAGCTGGGCTCGGGAGTCAACCGCCGCGTCGTGGTCTACATCGCTCAGAAGCGCAAGATCACCGAGGGCGACAAGCTCGCCGGCCGTCACGGCAACAAGGGTGTCATCGCGAAGATCCTGCCCGTCGAGGACATGCCGTTCATGTCGGACGGCACGCCGGTCGACGTCGTGCTGAACCCGCTCGGCATCCCGGGTCGAATGAACTTCGGTCAGGTGCTCGAGACCCACCTCGGCTGGATCGCCAAGACCGGATGGAAGGTGGAGGGCGACCCCGAGTGGGCCGCCAAGCTGCCGGAGAACGGTCGCGACGTCGCCCCGAACACCAAGGTCGCGACCCCGGTGTTCGACGGTGCCAGCGAGGCCGAGATCTCGGGTCTGCTCGACTCGACCCTGCCCACCCGTGACGGCGTGCGCCTGATCGACTCCTCGGGCAAGACGCTGCTGTTCGACGGCCGCTCCGGCGAGCCGTTCCCGGCTCCCGTCTCGGTCGGCTACATGTACATCCTGAAGCTGCACCACCTCGTCGACGACAAGATCCACGCACGCTCGACGGGCCCGTACTCGATGATCACCCAGCAGCCGCTCGGCGGTAAGGCGCAGTTCGGTGGACAGCGCTTCGGCGAGATGGAGGTGTGGGCGCTCGAGGCTTACGGTGCCGCGTACGCACTGCAGGAGCTGCTCACGATCAAGTCCGACGACATCCTCGGCCGCGTCAAGGTGTACGAGGCGATCGTCAAGGGCGAGAACATCCAGGAGCCCGGCATCCCCGAGTCCTTCAAGGTGCTCATGAAGGAGATGCAGTCGCTCTGCCTGAACGTCGAGGTGCTCTCGGCCGACGGCACCGCCGTCAACCTGCGGGACACCGACGACGAGGCCTTCCGCGCAGCGGAGGAGCTCGGCATCAACATCTCCAGCCGTTTCGAAGCCGCGTCGATCGACGAGATCTGATCTCGGCCCTCGACAAGCGACAGATTTTTTCTACACAGGAGAACTAGTGCTCGAATCAACCACTTTCGATGAGCTTCGAATCGGCCTGGCCACCGCTGACGACATCCGCGGATGGTCCTTCGGCGAGGTCAAGAAGCCCGAGACGATCAACTACCGCACGCTGAAGCCCGAGAAGGACGGCCTCTTCGGCGAGCAGATCTTCGGACCCTCCCGCGACTGGGAGTGCGCCTGCGGCAAGTACAAGCGTGTCCGCTTCAAGGGCATCGTCTGCGAGCGCTGCGGCGTGGAGGTCACCAAGAGCTCCGTCCGTCGTGAGCGCATGGGTCACATCGAGCTCGCCGCTCCCGTGACGCACATCTGGTACTTCAAGGGTGTTCCCTCGCGCCTCGGCTACCTGCTCGACATGGCGCCGAAGGACCTCGAGAAGGTCATCTACTTCGCCGCCTACATGGTGATCTCGGTCGACGAGGATGCTCGTCACCGCGACCTCGCCACGCAGGAGAACAACATCCGGCTCGAGCTGAAGACGCTCGGCGACCGCCGCGACGCGAAGATCGCGGAGCGGATGGCGAAGCTGGAGGAGGAGCTCGCCGCCCTCGAGGCGGAGGGTGCCAAGGCCGACGCGAAGAAGAAGGTCAAGGACGCCGCCGAGAAGGAGATGACCCTCACCCGCAAGGGTGCCGACGAGGCCATCGCCAAGCTCGAGCGCGTGTGGGAGGACTTCCGCACGCTCGAGGTGGGCGCGCTGCGCCCCGAGGACGACGTGTTCCACGAGCTGCAGGACCGGTTCGGTCAGTACTTCGAGGCGCACATGGGTGCCGAGGCGATCAAGCGTCGCCTCGAGACCTTCGACCTGGCGGCCGAGTCCGAGAGCCTGCACCTGCAGATCTCGGAGGGCAAGGGCCAGCGCAAGATCCGTGCGATCAAGCGCCTGACCGTCGTCAACTCGTTCCTCGAGACCGGCATGAGCCCGGCCGCGATGGTGCTCGACGTCGTCCCGGTGATCCCGCCGGAGCTGCGTCCGATGGTGCAGCTCGACGGTGGCCGCTTCGCGACCTCCGACCTCAACGACCTGTACCGCCGCGTGATCAACCGCAACAACCGTCTTCGTCGTCTGATCGACCTCGGCGCTCCCGAGATCATCGTCAACAACGAGAAGCGGATGCTGCAGGAGGCCGTCGACGCGCTGTTCGACAACGGCCGCCGCGGTCGCCCCGTCACCGGAACCGGCAACCGCGCCCTGAAGTCCCTCAGCGACATGCTGAAGGGAAAGCAGGGTCGCTTCCGCCAGAACCTGCTCGGCAAGCGCGTGGACTACTCGGGCCGTTCGGTCATCGTCGTCGGTCCGCAGCTGAAGCTGCACCAGTGCGGTCTGCCCAAGCAGATGGCTCTGGAGCTCTTCAAGCCGTTCGTGATCAAGCGACTGATCGACCTCGGTCACTCGCAGAACATCAAGGCAGCCAAGCGCGCCGTCGAGCGCACGCGTCCCGAGGTGTGGGACGTGCTCGAGGAGATCATCCGCGAGCGTCCGGTGCTGCTGAACCGTGCGCCCACGCTGCACCGTCTCGGCATCCAGGCGTTCGAGCCGCAGCTCGTCGAGGGCAAGGCCATCCAGCTGCACCCGCTCGTCTGTGCCGCGTTCAACGCCGACTTCGACGGTGACCAGATGGCTGTGCACCTGCCGCTGTCGGTCGAGGCTCAGGCCGAGGCCCGCGTGCTGATGCTCGCCTCGAACAACATCCTCAAGCCGTCCGACGGCCGTCCGGTCACCCTGCCCTCGCAGGACATGATCATCGGTCTGCACCACCTGACCACGGTCAAGGAGGGCGCTGCCGGTGAGGGTCGTGCGTTCGGCTCGGTCTCCGAGGCGATCCTGGCGAAGGACGAGGGCACCCTCGATCTGCAGGCGAAGGTCCGCATCCGCATCCCGGGTCTGACCTTCCTCGAGGGCGAGGCTCCCGAGGGCTACGAGCGCCACGGTCTCGTCGACGCGTCGCTCGGTCAGGCGATCTTCAACGGCGCCCTGCCGAAGGGCTACCCCTTCGTGCGCGGCCAGGCCGACAAGGGCAAGCTGTCGCAGATCGTGAACAAGCTGGCCGAGGAGTACCCCAAGGTCGAGACGGCCGCCACGCTGGACCGCATCAAGGATGCCGGGTTCCACTGGGCGACCCGTTCGGGTGTGACCGTCGCGCTCAGCGACATCCTCACCCCGCCGAACAAGGCGGAGATCGTCGCGGGCTACGAGAAGCAGGCCGCGAAGGTTCAGTCGCAGTACGACAAGGGTCTGACGACCGACATCGAGCGTCGTCAGGAACTCATCAAGATCTGGACCGAGGCGACCGACGAGGTTCAGGCCGCGATGCGCGCGCACTTCCCCGAGGACAACACCATCAACCGCATGGTGACCTCCGGTGCTCGTGGTAACTGGCTGCAGATCCGCAACATCGCGGGTATGCGCGGTCTGGTGAACAACCCCAAGGGTGAGATCATCCCCCGTCCGATCATCTCCTCGTACCGCGAGGGTCTGTCGGTGGCGGAGTACTTCATCGCGACGCACGGTACCCGCAAGGGTCTGGCCGACACCGCTCTGCGCACCGCCGACTCGGGTTACCTGACCCGTCGTCTGGTGGACGTGTCGCAGGACGTCATCATCCGCGAGCAGGACTGCGGCACGTCGAAGGGCCTCGAGCTCCCGATCGCCGCACCGAACTCGCAGGGTGTGCTGACCCGCGACGCGAACGTCGAGAACTCGGTGTTCGCCCGCACCCTGGCATCCGACGTCGTCACCGAGGCCGGCGAGGTCGTCGCCACCGCCGGTGAGGACGTGGGTGACGTGCTGATCGACAAGCTCGTCGAGGCCGGCATCGAGACCATCAAGGTCCGTTCGGTGCTGACCTGCGACTCGGCTGTCGGTGTCTGCGCGCAGTGCTACGGCCGTTCGCTCGCGACGGGCAAGACCGTCGACATCGGCGAGGCCGTCGGCATCATCGCCGCCCAGTCGATCGGTGAGCCCGGTACCCAGCTGACGATGCGTACCTTCCACACGGGTGGTTCGGCCTCGGCCGACGACATCACCCAGGGTCTGCCGCGAGTGCAGGAGCTCTTCGAGGCCCGCACCCCGAAGGGCGCCTCCCCGATCGCCGAGGCCGACGGCCGCATCACGATCGAGGAGACCGAGAAGGCCAAGAAGGTCATCCTCACGCCCGACAACGGCGACGAAGAGGTGGTCTACCCGGTGCTGAAGCGTGCGACGCTTCTCGTCGAGGACGGCCAGCACGTCACCGTCGGTCAGCCCCTGCAGGTCGGCACGCTCGACCCCAAGGAGGTCATGCGAGTCATGGGTGCCCGCGAGGTGCAGAAGTACCTCGTCGGCGGCGTGCAGGGCGTGTACCGCTCGCAGGGTGTGCCGATCCACGACAAGCACATCGAGGTCATCGTCCGCCAGATGCTGCGCAAGGTCACCGTGGTCGACCACGCTGACACCACGCTGCTGCCGGGTGAGATGGTCGACTCGAAGCGCTACCAGCAGATCAACCGCGAGGCCGTGGCAGAGGGCAAGCGCCCCGCGTCGGGTCGTCCGGAGCTGATGGGTATCACCAAGGCGTCGCTCGCGACCGAGTCGTGGCTGTCGGCCGCGTCCTTCCAGGAGACGACCCGCGTGCTCACGCAGGCCGCCATGGAGGGCAAGCGCGACCCGCTGATCGGTCTCAAGGAGAACGTCATCATCGGAAAGCTCATCCCGGCCGGAACCGGTCTGTCGAAGTACCGCGACATCACGGTCGAGGCGACGGAAGAGGCCAAGAGCGAGCGCTACCCGAACCGGATCTTCGCATCCGACGGGGCGTACGCCGACGGCGACTTCGGATACGTCGACTTCGACGCGTTCTCGACGGATGACATCACCCCCGGCACCTACAACTGATAGGTCCTGAGTGAGTCGAAGGCCCCGGCCCCTCTTCGGAGGGCCGGGGCCTTCCCCGTCCCCCGCCCCCTGCTTTCCCGCC
>NZ_MJIR01000074.1:0-16112 GCF_001878835.1 Microbacterium sp. AR7-10
AGCGCGAGCGCGACGGCGACGATGATGGTGGCGGCCAGCGCTGCTCGGGCTCGAACCCCGATGACGCCGCGCAGCGGCTCCGGCGCGCGAGACGAGCTCGTGCTGGTGCCGTGATTCATCGCTCCGCCCTTGCCATGGCCGAACGATATCCCAGCCGATTCAGCGGTGTGCTCGCGCCTGAGAGCGCTCTCAGGTGGCCAGGTCGGCCCGGATCGGCAGCGGTCCGCCGTGCCGCTCAGCCAATGGACGCGGGCACCTCGTAGTCGGTTGCGGCTAGGTCCAGCTCATCCGGTCCCGAATCGGCGTCGACGATCGAGACGGCGCTCGGACGTCAGACTGCTGAACCTGGGCGATGCTCATAGCCACGTCCTTCGCCTCCGGTGCGCTGAAACGGGCGCGCCAGACCTGCGCATCCACGGCGAGGCGCACCACCGCTCCATCGCGTTCGGCGAGCGGCTCAACAGCTCCGAGGCGAGCCAGGATGCGGCCCATCACCGGATCGTTGGGTTCGACGAGCATAGACCGCGCCATTCGCGCCGTTCGTTCGTCGGTCGCCAGTTCACTCAAGCTCGGCATCGTCGGTTCCTCTCGGCGTTCGTCACCGACGACGTGCGCCGACAGCCCTGGGGGATCAGCGGCGCGGAGGTGCGTTATGAACCGTCGCTGGCGTCGTCCATGATGAGCCCAGCCTCGACCAGCGCCGCTCGCACGGCCGTGCGGTGGACACCCATCCGGCGACCGATCGCCCGCATCGAGACTCCCGCTCGCGCAAGGCGCACGGCCTCCGCTTTCTCATCAATGCCGAGCCCGGGCCGACGGCTCGGTACGTTGCGACGACGGAGGTGGGAGAACACCGTGGCACGATGGATTCCGTACCGCTCCGCGAGGTGCTTGACGCCCATCCCGGCCAGGTAGTCGCCCACGAGAGCGTCCACCTCAGCAGCGGTCAGAAAAGTTTGAGCCGTCTCGACAGTCCTTACGACTGGCCCCCGATCGTCCCTCGGAGCGCTACTCAGGGGACGCCGCGAGACCTCGTACACACCACGATTCATGCGGTTGACTAGGGTCTTCGTCTTCGGGGAGGGGTTGCCGAACGTGCTACCCAGGCACCCCAGAGAAGCCCCCGGGTTCGTCATGATCCCGGGGGCTTCGTCGCGTCAGCCGTGCTTCTTCAGCGGCAGCATGGTGATGCAGGTCGGGTCATGGCAGGACCGCCCGGCACGGGGCACGCCCCGGCTAGCATCGAAGCATGTCCTCCTCACTCGATCACGACTCGCCGGCTCCGTCCGCCGGCGGCATGGACATGACGGCCGAGGAGTTCGAGGCGCTCGTCGTGGACGAGCTCGACAGGCTGCCGGACGACATGGTCGACGGACTCGACAACGTCGTGTTCGTGGTCGAGGACGAGCCCGAGGACGGCAGCGACCTCTTCGGCCTGTACGAGGGGGTCGCCCTCACCGAGCGGGGCCAGTACGGCACCGGCGAGCTGCCCGACCGCATCGTCGTGTACCGGCACGCGCACCTCGTTGCCTGCGAGGACGAGGCCGGGCTGCGTGACGAGATCCACACAACGCTGGTCCACGAGATCGCGCATTTCTACGGCATCGACGACGAGCAGCTGCACGAACTGGGGTGGGCATGAGCATCCCGGCATCCACACCGCTGCTCGACGATCAGCTCACGGTCGCCCCGCTCGTGCCCTGGCAGCTGGTCGTGTGGGACGACCCGGTCAATCTCATGAGCTACGTCGTGCGCGTGTTCCGCCGCTACTTCGGCTACCCCGAAGAGCACGCGACGGCCCTCATGCTCGCGGTGCACCACGAAGGACACGCCGTCGTCGCCACCGGGCCGCGGGAGACGATGGAGGTGCACGCCCAGGCGATGCACGACTTCGGGCTGTGGGCCACCATCCGACGGGTTCCGCAGTGAGCGTCTCGATTTCGATCGCCCGGATCGAAGGACGCAACCTGCTGCACCTGATCGACGAGTTCCTCGAGCTCGTCGGCGGCCCGCGCACCAGCGCCGACCCCGCGCTGGCGAGACTCGCGCCGACGGCGTACCCCGACGACGACGCCGCCGCAGCGGAGTTCCGCCGCGGCACCAGGGACGAGCTGTTCGACCGCCGGCGCAAGGACGCCCTCGTCATGCGCGAGGACCTCGTCGAATTCGACACCGAGGGCGATGGGGACCCCCTCGCCCCACACGACGTCGTCATCCCCGACGCGCGCGTCGACGCCTGGATGCGCACGCTCGCCGCCATCCGGCTGGTGGTCGCGTCGCGCCTCGGCGTCGACCACGACGACCATCACGACCCGGAGGACGCGCGGTTCCACGTGTACGACTGGCTCGGGTATCGGCTGGATGACCTGATCCAGCGCGCTGACGATGCGGACGCCGCTACGGCGTAGCGACCCGCACGTGCGCGAGTGTCTGCGGCTCGTGCCGTGCGATGTGGGCGTCCTCCTGGTCCGCCCACATGTCCCAGTGGTTGCGGAAGCCGTCGCCGTCGCGTTCGAGCGCGCGTCGACGCCGTGAATCCTTCGGGCCGTCGACCCAGACGGTGACGTCCGCGAGGGCCGCAGCGGCGCGCGTCAGCGCACCGCATCCCTCGACGATCAGGCCCAGCGCCGGGTCGACGGCGTGGGCCTCCGCCTCTTCCTGCAGCTCCCAGTCCCACCGGCGCCAGATGCCGATCAGGCCACGACCGTGCGGACGCAGCACCTGCTCCCGGGCGATCTCCGCACCACGTTCGAGTCCGCTCCATCCGGGGTACACCGAATCGAGCGCGAGCAGCTGCACGGGCGTGCTCAGCGGCCACGCCCTGGCGACGCGAGCGGCGAGACTGCTCTTGCCCGCCCCGCTGCGGCCGTCGATGACCACGACCGGGTTCGATGCCGACACCGCGGTGACCGCGTCGCAGATGCGCAGCGTCGCGGCGCTGAGGCGCTCTCCGAAGGGATCAGGGGCGGCGGATGACGGCATGACCCCACGCTATCGAACCGGCGACGCCGGTCACTCGCGACCGAACGGCCGTGGCTCGACGCCGCCACCGGACCGCCGTTCGGTCGCACCGACGTGGCGCGCGCGGGTGATCATGCCGACGCCGAACCGCGCCCGCGCGTCATCGAGCGTGCCCTCGAGCCGTCGCTGGTCTTCGTCGTCGTCCCACAGCGCCATCGCCGATGCGCCTGCCGGACGCAGCTTCTCGGCCCGCACGCCGACCAGGCGCACGGGGTCGCGGCGCTCGATCTGCGCGAACAGTGCGATGGCGGTCTCGCCGATGCGCTGGCCGACATCGGTCGGCTCGGGCAGCGATACGGTGCGGCTCAGCGTGGTGAAGTCGGCGAAGCGGACCTTGATCGCCACCGCGCCCGCATGCCATCCCGAGGTGCGCAGCCGTGCACCGACGCGGTCGGCGAGGCGCAGCAGCTCCGAGCGGAGCAGGTCGCGATCCTCGATGTCACGGTCGAAGGTCTCCTCGTGACCGATGCTCTTCTCCGCGCGCTCCGTCTCGATCTGGCGGGCATCGAGCCCGCGGGCGAGATCCTGGATCCGCTGCCCGAGCGCAGGGCCGACAGCGCGCTCCAGCGCCTCGGGCGACGCCTCGCGCACATCGCGGATCAGACGGATGCCGCGGCGTTCGAGGGCTTCGGCCGCCTTCGGCCCGACGCCCCACATGGCGCCGACCGGACGCGGATCGAGGAACTCCTGTGTCCGCATCGCAGGCACCACGAGCATCCCGTCGGGTTTCGACACGGTGGATGCCATCTTCGCGACGTGCTTCGTGGCCGCGACCCCGACGCTGCACGTGATCCCGACCTCGTCGCGCACCCGCCGCCGGATGAGGGCCGCGATCTCACCGGGGCTCCCCCACAGACGGCGCACTCCGCGCACATCGAGGAACGCCTCGTCGATCGAGAGCTGCTCGACGAGCGGGGTGATGCTCTGGAAGACCGCCATGACCTGCGCCGAGACCGCCCGGTAGCGCGTGAAATCCGGCGACACCACGCGGGCGGTGGGACAGAGCCGGAGCGCGTGGGCGACCGGCATCGCGCTGCGCACCCCGAACCGACGCGCCTCGTACGACGCGCTCGACACGACCGAGCGCCCCTCGCGGCCGCCGATGATCAGCGGCAGCCCCTTCAGCGAGGGGTCGTAGAGCACCTCGACGGCCGCGTAGAAGGCATCCATGTCGACGTGCAGGATGCCCGTGCCGGTGTCGTCCGCGCCCGCGGGCGACACGATGCGGCCCGATCCGTCACCGCGTCCCATGCATCCATCCTGACCGGTGCCACCGACATCGCGTCGGTGGCACCGAAGCGGTCACTGCGCGGCGCGCTCGAGGACCAGCTCGCGTACGCGCGCGGCGTCGGCCTGGCCCTTCATCGCCTTCATCACGGCGCCGATCACCGCGCCTGCCGCCTGCACCTTGCCGTCCTTGATCTTCGCCAGCACATCGGGCTGAGCGGCCAGGGCGTCGTCGATCGCGGCGATCAGCGCGCCGTCGTCAGAGACGACCGCCAGGCCGCGGGAGTCGACCACCTGCTGCGGCGAGCCCTCACCGGCGATGACTCCCTCAAGCACCTGACGGGCGAGCTTGTCGGTCAGCGTCCCGGCATCCACCAGGCCCTGCAGCGCCGCGACGTCGGAGGGTGAGACCAGACCGGCGGCGTCGCGATCCTGAGCGTTGGCGATGCGGGTGATCTCCCCCGTCCACCACTTGCGCGCCGCGGCCGGTGCGGCACCGGCCGCGATCGTGGCCTCGACCTCGTCGATCAGCCCGCCGTTGCGCACGTCCTGGAACTCCAGGTCGGTGAAGCCCCAGTCGGCCTTCAGACGACGCCGACGCGCCACGGGCTGCTCGGGCAGCGCGGCGCGCAGCTCCTCCACGAGCTCGCGCGACGGCTGCACGGGCAGCAGATCGGGCTCGGGGAAGTAGCGGTAGTCGTCGGCATCCGACTTCGGACGGCCCGGCGAGGTGGTGCCGGTGTCTTCGTGCCAGTGGCGCGTCTCCTGGATGATCGTGCCGCCATCGGCGAGGATCGCGGCCTGACGCTGGATCTCGTAGCGCACGGCCCGCTCGACGGACCGCATCGAGTTGACGTTCTTCGTCTCGGTGCGGGTGCCCAGCTTCTCCTGGCCACGGGGACGCAGCGACACGTTTGCGTCGCAGCGCAGGTTGCCCCGCTCAAGACGCGCCTCCGAGATGCGCAGTCCGCGGACGATGTCGCGGATCGCGGCGATGTACGCCTTCGCGTACTCGGGCGCACGGTGCTCGGCGCCGAAGATCGGCTTCGTGACGATCTCCACGAGCGGGACACCCGCGCGGTTGTAGTCCACCAGCGAGTACTCCGCGCCCTGGATGCGGCCGGTCGCGCCGCCCATGTGGGTCAGCTTGCCGGCATCCTCCTCCATGTGCGCCCGCTCGACCGGGATGGTCACCAGGGTGCCGTCCTCGAGTTCGACCTCGACCGATCCCTCGAAGGCGATCGGCTCGTCGTACTGCGAGATCTGGTAGTTCTTGCCCAGGTCGGGGTAGAAGTAGTTCTTCCGGGCGAAGCGGCTGGACTCGGCGATCGAGCAGCCGAGCGCGAGGCCCAGGCTGATCGACGAGCGCACCGCCGTGGCGTTGACGACGGGGAGGGA
Organism: Microbacterium sp. AR7-10; assembly: GCF_001878835.1. Classification (NCBI taxonomy): domain Bacteria; kingdom Bacillati; phylum Actinomycetota; class Actinomycetes; order Micrococcales; family Microbacteriaceae; genus Microbacterium; species Microbacterium sp. AR7-10. The sequence goes on from NZ_MJIR01000074.1 coordinate 5,647, forward strand.
ACCGGGCAGGCCGAGGTCGACCGGGGCGATGAGCGTGTTCGGCTCGGCACCGTGGAACTCGTCGTTCGCCGGGTTCGGGGCATCCGAGAACATCTTCGTGCGGGTGTTCAGCTCGACGTGCACCTCGAATCCGAGCACGGGCTCGAACAGTTCGAGGGCCTTGTCGAAGTCCATGAGCTTGGCGGTGGCCATCAGCGGGTTCCTCCCAGCAGCTGCGGAGCGCGGGCGAGCAGCGGCTCACCCCACGAGTCGAGCAGCGCGGCTTCGAGAGCCGCGCCGACGCGGTACAGACGAGCATCCTCGTGCGCGGGGGCGAGGAACTGGATGCCGACGGGCAGGCCGTCTTCTGCCGCCACGCCCGACGGGATCGAGATGCCGGGCACCCCCGCCAGGTTCGCCGGGATCGTCGTCAGGTCGTTCAGGTACATCTGCAGCGGGTCGTCGATCTTCTCGCCGATCTTGAACGCGGTCGTCGGCGCCGAGGGCGTCGCGATGACGTCGACCTGCCCGAAGGCGCGGGCGAAGTCCTGCTGGATGAGCGTGCGCACCTTCTGCGCGCTGCCGTAGTAGGCGTCGTAGTAGCCGGCAGACAGGGCGTAGGTGCCGAGGATGATGCGGCGCTTGACCTCGGGGCCGAAGCCGGCTTCGCGGGTCGCCGACATGACGTCCTCCACCGTCGGGTTGCCGTCGGGGGTGACGCGCAGGCCGAAGCGCACCGAGTCGAACTTCGCGAGGTTGCTCGACGCCTCCGCGGGCAGGATCAGGTAATACGCGGCGACACCGTATTCGAAGTGCGGAGCGGAGATCTCGACGATCTCGGCGCCCTGCGCCTCCATCAGTGCGAGCGAGGCGCGGAAGGATGCGGCGACGCCGGCCTGGAAGCCGGAGTCGGGCAGCTCGGTGATGACGCCGACCTTCAGTCCCTTGAGCACCTGACCCGACGCGCCCTCGCGGGCGGCTGCGGCGAATGACGGCCACTCCTGCGGAAGCGAGGTGGAGTCCTTCGGATCGTGACCGCCGATCACATCGTGCAGCAGACCGGCGTCGAGCACGGTGCGGGTGACCGGGCCGACCTGGTCGAGGCTGGATGCCAGCGCGATCGCGCCGTAGCGGCTGACGCCGCCGTAGGTCGGCTTGATGCCGACGGTGCCGGTGACGTGCGCGGGCTGGCGGATCGATCCGCCGGTGTCGGAGCCGAGCGCGAGCGGGGCCTCGAAGGCCGCGACGGCCGCGGCGGAGCCGCCACCCGAACCGCCGGGGATGCGGTCGAGGTCCCACGGGTTGCGGGTCGGACCGTAGGCGGAGAACTCCGTCGACGAGCCCATCGCGAACTCGTCCATGTTCGTCTTGCCCAGCGGCACGAGGCCTGCGGCGCGCGAACGAGCAACGACCGTGGCATCGAACGGCGACATGTAGCCCTCGAGGATCTTCGAGCCGCTCGTGGAGGGCATGTCGGTCGTGACGAGCACGTCCTTGACCGCGAGCGGCACACCGGCGATCGGGCCGAGCTGCTCGCCCGCGGCACGGCGCGCGTCGACCTCGGCGGCCGCAGCGAGGGCGTGCTCGTTGACGTGCAGGAAAGCGTGCACGTCACCGTCGACCGCGGCGATGCGGTCGAGGTGGGCCTGCGTCGCCTCGACGCTGGAGATCTCGCCGGCGGAGATCTTCTCGCCGAGTTCCGCGGCGGTCAGCCGGATGATGTCGCTCACTGCTCTTCTCCCAGGATCGCGGTCACACGGAAGCGGCCATCGGCGGCATCCGGGGCGTTCTTCAGCGTCTGCTCGAGGGTGAGCGTCTCGCCGACCTCGTCGGGACGGAAGACGTTGCTCATCGCGATCGGGTGGCTGGTGGCGACGACGTCTGGCGTGGCCACCTCCGACACCTTCGCAATGTTGTCGACGATGGCGTCGAGCTGACCGGTCAGCTGAGTCACCTCGTCGTCGGAGAGCTGGATGCGCGCGAGCACGCCGAGATGGCGTACGAGATCAGGGGTGATTTCAGACACCACCCCAGTCTACGAGAGCGCGAGGTGCGCAGACGTAAGCTGGAACTCGTGACCGAGTTCGTTCCCCCGCGCCCATGGACCGCAAGCTACGCCGAAGGTGTCCCGCAGGACCTGCCGCCGGTGACCGGTTCGCTGATCGACATCGTCGAGGCGTCGGTGCGCGACTATCCGGATGCCCCGGCGCTGCAGTTCTTCGGCCGCGAGACGACCTACCGCGAGATGCAGGATGCCATCGAGCGGGCAGCCGCCGGCCTCCGCGACCTCGGTGTCGGCCCGGGCGATCCGGTGGCGATCGTGCTGCCGAACTGCCCCCAGCACATCATCGCGTTCTACGCCGTGCTGCGTCTCGGCGCCGTGGCGATCGAGCACAACCCGCTGTACACCCCGCGTGAGCTGCGCAAGCAGTTCGAAGACCACGGCGCCCGCCACGCGATCGTGTGGAGCAAGGTGGTCGAGACCGTGCAGGAGTTCCCCGCCGATCTCGCGGTCGCGAGCCTGGTCTCGGTCGACGTGACGACGGCGATGCCGCGCAGGATGCAGCTGATGCTGAAGCTGCCGATCGCGAAGGCCCGCGAGTCGCGTGCGGCGCTCACCTCGAAGGTGCGCGGCGCGATCAGGTGGGACTCGCTGGTGCAGTCCGCACCGCTCCCGGCCACGCACCCGCGTCCCGCAACCGACGACCTCGCGATCATCCAGTACACCTCAGGCACCACGGGCACGCCCAAGGGTGCGGCCCTCACCCACCGCAACCTGCTCGCCAACGCTGCGCAGGCTCAGGCGTGGGTGCCGTCGATCACGCGCGGCGACGGCTGCGTCGTCTACGCGGTGCTGCCCATGTTCCACGCGTACGGGCTCACGCTGTGCCTCACCTTCGCGATGTCGATGGGCGCGCGGCTCGTGCTGTTCCCGAAGTTCGAGCCCGACCTCGTGCTGCAGGTGACGAAGAAGCATCCGGCCACCTTCCTGCCGCTCGTGCCGCCGATCGCCGAACGGCTGCTGGCCGCGGCGAAGGAGAAGGGCGTGTCGCTCGCCGGCACCGAGATCGCGATCTCGGGGGCGATGGCGCTGTCTCACGATCTTGTCGTGCCGTTCGAAGAGGCCAGCGGCGGCTATCTCGTCGAGGGCTACGGGCTGAGCGAGTGCTCGCCCGTGCTGATGGCCAACCCCGTCGCCGAGAACCGGGTGGCCGGAACCGTCGGCCTGCCGCTTCCCGGTACCGAGTGCCGCGTGGTCGACCCCGAGAATCCGACCGTCGACGTGCCGGCAGGCTCTGCCGGCGAGCTGATCGTGCGCGGTCCGCAGGTGTTCTCCGGCTACTACGGCAAGCCCGAGGAGACCGAGGCGGTGTTCGTCGACGGCTGGTTCCGCACCGGCGACATCGTCACGATCGACGAGGCCGGCTTCGTGCGCATCGTCGACCGCATCAAGGAGCTCATCATCACGGGCGGCTTCAACGTGGCGCCCACCGAGGTCGAGGTGGCCCTGCGCCAGCATCCGGATGTCGTCGACGCGGCCGTCGTGGGACTGCCGAGCGACCGCTCCGGCGAGGAGGTCGTCGCCGCGATCGTCGTGGAGGATGGCAAGGACGTCGATGTCGAGGCCATCCGCGCGTTCGCGCGCAGCATCCTGACCCCGTACAAGGTGCCGCGTCGCGTCTTCGTCGTCGACGAGCTGCCGAAGTCGCTGATCGGCAAGGTGCTGCGCCGGCAGGTGAAGGAGCGCCTGCTGGCGCTGACCTCGGGCAGCTGAACGGCCAGCACTCTCCCATCCGCACCCACTATCGTTGACAGGTGACTGCCGACGACATCGCCCCTGCCCCTGACGCGCCCGAGACCCCTGACGAGGGCGCGACCGCTCCCGGATTCGAGGAGCTGGGCATCACCGGCTCGCTGCTCAGGGCGATCAAGGATCTCGGCTACGAGACCCCGTCGCCCATCCAGGCGGCTACGATCCCGCTGCTGCTGCAGGGGCGCGATGTGCTGGGGACGGCGCAGACCGGCACCGGCAAGACCGCCGCATTCGCGCTGCCCGTGCTCGAGAACCTCGACCTCGGTCAGAAGACGCCGCAGGTGCTCGTGCTCGCCCCCACGCGCGAGCTCGCCCTGCAGGTGTGCGAGGCGTTCGAGGCGTACTCGGCCCGGATGAAGGACGTGCGCGTGCTTCCCGTGTACGGCGGCCAGGCGTACGGCGTGCAGCTGTCGGCGCTGCGCCGTGGCGTGCACATCGTCGTCGGGACGCCGGGCCGCATCATGGATCACCAGGCGAAGGGCACGCTCGACCTCTCGGAGCTGAAGTATCTCGTGCTGGATGAGGCCGACGAGATGCTGAAGATGGGCTTCGCCGAGGATGTCGAGCAGATCCTCGCCCAGACCCCGGAGGACAAGCAGGTCGCGCTGTTCTCGGCGACGATGCCCGCGACGATCCGTCGGCTCGCTCAGCAGTACCTGAACGAGCCCGAAGAGGTCGCCATCAAGGGCAAGACGACCACCAATCAGAACATCACCCAGCGCTACCTCGTCGTCTCGTACGCCCAGAAGGTGGATGCCCTGACCCGCATCCTCGAGATCGAGAACTTCGACGGCATGATCGTGTTCGTCCGCACGAAGAACGAGACCGAGACCCTCGCCGAGAAGCTGCGCGCCCGCGGCTACTCCGCCGCGGCCATCAACGGCGACGTGCCGCAGGTGCAGCGCGAGCGCAGCGTGAACCAGCTCAAGGACGGCAAGCTCGACATCCTGGTCGCCACCGACGTCGCCGCGCGCGGTCTCGACGTCGAGCGGATCAGCCACGTGATCAACTTCGACATCCCCACCGACACCGAGTCGTACGTGCACCGCATCGGACGCACCGGACGCGCCGGTCGCACCGGGGATGCGATCAGCTTCATCACCCCCCGCGAGCGCTATCTTCTCAAGCACATCGAGAAGGCGACCCGCCAGGCTCCGGCCCAGATGCAGCTGCCGACCACCGAAGACGTGAACACCACGCGCCTGGCCCGCTTCGACGACGCGATCACGTCCGCTCTCGAGGAGACCCGTCGCATCGAGGCGTTCCGCGACATCATCGCCCACTACGTGCGCAACCACGACGTGCCCGAGGCCGACGTCGCCGCAGCTCTGGCCGTCGTCGCCCAGGGCGATACCCCGCTGCTGCTGGACCCGGAGAACGACGAGCTGTCTCGGGCGGTGGAGCGGGACAGCCGTCCCCCGCGCGAGCGCCAGGACCGCACGTCGGACCGTGCCGATCGCGGCCCCCGTGAGCGCCGCGGTCGCGGCGACTACGCGCCGTACCGCATCGAGGTCGGGCGTCGCCACCGTGTCGAGCCGCGTCAGATCGTGGGCGCCCTGGCGAACGAGGGCGGGCTCGGACGCGACGACTTCGGCGCGATCGCCATCAAGCCGGACTTCTCGATCGTCGAGCTGCCCGTGAACATGGACCCGTCGGTGCTGGACAGGCTGCGTGACACCCGCATCTCGGGCAGGCTCATCGAGATCCGGCCCGACCGTGGCGTGCCGAACCGTCGCACGCCGCGCGACCGCGATGATCGGGGCGGCTACGACCGCGGCGGACGCGACGACCGCGGCGGATATGCGCGTGACGACCGCCCGGCGCGCAAGCCGCGGCACAAGGACTGACGCCGCAGACACCAGACGCCGTGCGGGACGCGAAAATCCGTCGTCGAGCGTCCCGCCGGCGTCAGCCGAGACGTTGCGCGAAGTGGTGCGAGACGATGTCCATTCGCTCGCGCAGGTAGAAGCGGTGCGCGGCGAAGCGCTGCACCCCGGAGTCCAGGTCGAGCACGTGGCATCCCGCGTCGATCGCCCGCTCCCGCAGATGGTCGAGCAGCATCCGCCCGTATCCGCGGGATCGCTCGGATGCCGAGGTCGACAGATCGTCCACATGCAGCTTGCGGATCGCACTCGTGTTCGCGATGATCCGCCAGCCCGCGACCGCCACGCACCGCTCCCCCTCGAAGACCGCGGTGAACGTGAGCCCCTGCGGGGCTCCCTCGTGGAGCACCTGGTCGAGCAGTTCCGCGGAGAGATGCGGGCGCAGCTCCTGCAGAACCGGCAGCGCCTGACTCCAGCGGTCGTCGGCGGCAGCGAGATCGACGCAGACCGCACTCCTCATCTCGTCGCTCATCCGAGCGCCTCCGGCCCCTCGGTGACGAGCAGGTGGAACTGTGCGGCGTCGATGATCCGCACGCCGAGCGCCTCGGCCTTGGCGAGCTTCGACCCGGCACCGGGGCCGGCCGCGACGAAATCCGTCTTCTTCGAGACGGAGGATGCCGCCTTGCCCCCGGCCTTCATGATCGCCTCCTGAGCGCCCTCGCGCGAATAGCCCTCGAGGCTTCCCGTGGCGACGACGGTGAGCCCGTCGAGCACTCCGCCCTCGGTCGCCGCGGCTCCCGGCCCGGGATGCCCTGGTGTGGACCACTGCACACCGGCATCCGCCCACTGCCGCACGATGTCCTGGTGCCAGTCGACCTCGAACCAGCTCAGCAGCGAGTCCGCGATGATCCCGCCGACGCCTTCGACGGCGGCGAGCTCGTCTCTGCTCGCGGCGCGGATGGCGTCGAGCGAGCCGAACCACTGGGCGAGGGCCCGGGCGGCGACCGGACCGACGTGGCGGATGTTCAGCGAGACGAGAAGCCGCCAGAGCTCCTTGGTCTTCGCCTTCTCGAGTTCGGCCAGCAGCTTCACCGCCTGCGACGAGGGCTGCGGACCCTCGAGTCCGTTCTTCTTCTCCGCCGCGGTGGGATTGCGGCGGAACGGCGCACGGGTCTTGACGACCCCGTCGTCGTCCTCCTTGGGCAGCCCCGTCTCGGAGTCGCGCACGATCACCTCGATCGGCACGATCTGCTCGAGGGTGAGATCGAAGAGTCCCGCCTCGGTCTCCAGCGGCGCGAGGGCCGGGCGGTTCGGCTGAGTGAGCGCCGCGGCGGTCACCTCGCCGAGGGCCTCGACATCCAGCGCGCCACGAGAGCCGATGTGCTCGACCCGGCCGCGCACCTGGGCAGGGCACGAGCGCGCGTTCGGGCAGCGCAGATCGATGTCGCCCTCCTTCATCGGGCGCAGCGGCGTACCGCACTCGGGGCACGCCTGCGGCATGACGAACTCGCGCTCGGTGCCGTCGCGCCTGTCGACCACCGGACCGAGCACCTCGGGGATCACGTCCCCCGCCTTGCGCAGCACGACGGTGTCGCCGATCAGCACGCCCTTCGCCTTGACCACGTCCTTGTTGTGCAGCGTCGCCTGACGCACGACCGACCCGGCCACGTGCGCCGGCTCCATCACCGCGAACGGGGTCGCGCGTCCGGTGCGGCCGACCGAGACGACGATGTCGAGCAGCCGGGTCTGCACCTCCTCCGGCGGGTACTTGTACGCGATCGCCCATCGCGGCGCGCGGCTGGTGATGCCGAGCTCGTCGTGCAGCGCCAGCTCGTCGACCTTGACGACGATGCCGTCGAGTTCGTGCTCGACGTCGTGCCGGTGCTCACCGAAGTACGCAACGAACTCCTCGACCTCGTCGATGCTGCGGCACACCTTCGTGTGCGGACTGGTCGGCAGGCCCCACTCGGCGAGCAGCTCGTACACCTCGCTCTGCGCGGCGACCGGCGGCCGCGTCCATGCGCCGATGCCGTGCACGTACAGCGACAGAGACGCGATGCGAAGCAGGCCGGCTTCGAGCTCGAGACCGCTCTTCTTGTCGATCTGCTGGCGCAGTCCGCCGCTGGCGGCGTTGCGCGGGTTCGCGAACGCGGGGAATCGGCGCGCGGCTGCGGTGCGCGCCTTCTCGTCATCGAACGGCTTCTTGGCCCCCGGTCGCGCCTCCCACCGATCGCGTGCGTCGGCGTGCGCCCGCTCGCGGAACGACGCCTGGGCGGCGTTGAGCCGCTCGAAGGCCGCGACGGGGATGAACACCTCGCCGCGCACCTCGACGATATCCGGGTGCCCCTCACCGCGCAGACGCTCGGGGATGTCGGCGAGACGCAGGGCGTTCTCGGTCACGATCTCCCCCACCCGCCCGTCACCGCGGGTGGCGGCCGAGGTGAGCACGCCGTTCTCGTACCGGAGGTTGATGGCCAGCCCGTCGATCTTCAGCTCGGTGAGCCAGGCGATCTCCCGCCCGGCGGATGCCGTGGCCTTCGCCGCCCATTCGCGCAGCTCGTCGACGGAGAACACGTTGTCGAGGCTCAGCATCCGCTCGGCGTGCTCGATCGTCGCCAACCCGGTCGACTCCGCTGCTCCGACCATCTGCGTGGGCGAATCCTGGCCCTGCAGCTCGGGATGCAGTCGTTCGAGCTCTTCGAGTCGCCGCATCCACCCGTCGTAGGTCGTGTCGTCGACGAGCGACGTGTCGCGGCCGTAATAGGCGTCCTTCGCCTCGAGGATGCGAGTCGTGAGCTCTTCGGCTTCGGCGCGGGCGTCGGTCAGCGAGATGTTCTCAGGCACCCGGCAAGTCTACGAGCGAGCACCGACAGGCCACGGGACGCGCGTCCGGCGGCGGATGCTCAGGCGTCGACGGGGACGGCCGACACGGTCGTGTCGATCGTGAACTGCCCGAGTACGCGGGTGCCGACGTAGATGACGGCACTCTGGCCCGGCGCCACGCCGTCGAGCGGCACGTCCGGCACCACGCGCACACCGCCATCGCTCACGTGCGCACGGGCGGGTACGGGATCGGCGTGCGCGCGGATCTGCACCTCGCACGCGAAGTCGGATGCCTCGGGGGCGGCCCCCGCCCAGGAGAAGCGCTCCCCTGCGATCTCGGCGATCGCCAGCGCCTCCTTCGGACCGACGACCACCGTGTTCGACACCGGCCGCACCTCGAGCACGAAGCGCGGCTTGCCGTCGGGGGCGGGCACTCCCAGTCGCAGACCGCGGCGCTGTCCCACGGTGAACGCGTGCGCGCCCTCGTGCGTGCCGACGACATCGCCGTTGCGGTCGACGACGTCACCCACGGCGGTCCCGACCTTCTCGGCCAGCCAGCCGCGGGTGTCTCCATCGGGGATGAAGCAGATGTCGTGGCTGTCCGGCTTCTGCGCGACGGTGATGCCGCGTTCAGCCGCCTCGGCGCGCACCAGTGCCTTCGAGGGCGTGTCACCGAGGGGGAAATAGGTGTGCGCGAGCTGCTCGGCGTTCAGCACACCGAGCACGTAGGACTGGTCCTTCGCGGAGTCCGACGCGCGGTGCAGCTCGAGCCCTCCGGCGCCGTCGACGAGACTCGCGTAGTGACCGGTGCAGACCGCGTCGAAGCCGAGTTCGATCGCTCGCTCCAGCAGAGCCGCGAACTTGATCTTCTCGTTGCAGCGCAGACACGGGTTGGGGGTGCGGCCCGCCCTGTACTCCGAGATGAAGTCCTCGATGACGTCGTCGCGGAACCGCTCCGAGAAGTCCCACACGTAGAAGGGTATGCCGAGCAGATCCGCCACGCGCCGGGCATCCAGGGCGTCCTCGACGGTGCAGCAGCCGCGGCTGCCGGTGCGCAGCGTGCCGCCGGCGCGGGACAGCGCGAGGTGCACGCCGACCACCTCGTGTCCGGCGTCGACGGCGCGCGCGGCCGCCACCGCCGAATCGACACCGCCGCTCATGGCCGCCAGAACTCGCATGGGCTCCAGTCTACGAGCGCCCGGCTGGACGGCTCCCGTCAGCGCGAGGCACGCGCCACGGCATCCGGGATCGCGACGAGAACGGCGTCGACGTCCGCCTCCGTCGACGTCGCCCCGAGGGTTAACCGCAGCACGCTTCGGGCGTCCTGCTCGCTGCGCCCCATCGCCAGCACCACGTGGGAGGGCTCGGCGACGCCGGCCTGGCAGGCGGATCCGGTGGATGCCGAGATGCCGGCCATGTCGAGCAGGAACAGCAAGCTCTCCCCCACCGCTCCCGGGAACAGCAGGTGCGCATTGCCGGGCAGGCGATCGAGCGGATCGCCGAGCAGCGCCGCGGAGGGGACCGCGGCCAGGACGCCGGCGATGAGCCGGTCGCGCAGCGCGGCGAGCCGGGTGCTCTCGCGCTCGCGTTCGGCCTCGGCCTCCTCCAGCGCGACGGCGAGGGCCGCCGCCCCCGGCACGTCCTGCGTCCCGGCGCGGAGACCGCGCTGCTGCGACCCGCCGTGCAGCAGCGGTGCGATCCGGGCGCTGCGGGACGCCACCAGCATCCCCGTTCCGACGGGGGCCCCGATCTTGTGGCCGGCGATGCTCATCGCCACGAGACCCGTGCCGGCGGACGCGTCGCCCCGCAGATCGCGGAAGACGAGGGGCACGTGGCCGCAGGCTGAGACCGCGTCGAGATGCAGCGGAACCCCGGCCGCCGCAGCCGACAGGCTGAGCGCCCGCGCATCGTTGACCGTGCCGACCTCGTTGTTCGCGACGAGCGCGGTGGCGACAGCGGCACCGTCCAGCGCGGCGGCGAACATCGCCGTGTCGATCCGCCCGAGGGCGTCCACCGGCACCGGGCGC